>DAISKX010000575.1:0-3049 GCA_036820725.1 Nitrospiraceae bacterium | reverse complement strand
CTTCTGTATTGGAGAGAACAGATACTCAGGAACCCTGTCGCATTCGTTCGTCTCGCCTAATCTAGGTAAACCAATTTCGAGCGAGTCATACGGACTATGTCGCCTGACTGCATGATAAAAACGATAGAGCAAACCCCCTCGATTTTCCCTCTCCAATAGGAATAATGAAACTGCCCTAGAAGAGCGTCAATATCCCGCCGCCAATCCCTCAATTATATCCAGGGCGCATACAAGTCTCTGATCAGGCCCTACATTAGAATTACGTCCTCGGAGGGATAGCATAGCAGAGGATGAATGCTAGGCTTGTATTGCAACCGCAGTCAGCAAAGAGGCTCGGCATAGCAAACATTCTTACAGATAGGCCTGAGGAGGTGTCATGAATTATCAGGTATTACGCAAAATCTTCAGCGTCTGGATGCTGTTCACCGTAAGCATCTGGGGTTGCGCATTAACGAAGACCAGTTCATCAACCACCTTGCCGAGCAGTGCGTATTTTGCAGTGGATCCTTCTGAATTGAAATCGCTTCATGCACTTGCCCGCACGCAAGAGGCACGTATGAAAGGCTGCCCGAAATCTACAGGTTGCGAGGATGCCTATTACACACGCGGACTGGTAGCGCTCTTTGAGAATCGTGCAGATGCTATCAATATGTTCCAAGAGTTGCGGACAACGATGCCGAATAGCCGCTATGCGGCAGCGAGTATCCGCTGGCTCTATCTCTTACAGACAAGCTCATCGCGCTCCAGTCACAATGCAATTCTCTTAGATCAATTAAGACATGAAGTACTGCATGTCTTGCTGGATCGGGAAGAAGTCACTGTAAGCCGCCGCATGAAAGACTGACCGGGGCTCCCGAGGGTACCTCGACTAATCGCTCTGTGGGTAAAGTCGCTGCTCATTGATTGAGAACCCGATCTGAAAGGTTGAGGATACATGAGGAACTACATCTAGACTAAGGAATCATAAGCCAATTGCTCAGGTTGAAAATTCGGTATAACCCTTAGAAAACCTTTCCATGGGACAATGACCAATGAGGATAAGAATGTATGCGTGCTGGCTGTTTCACCGCCCAGCCCTGCTCCACGCGCCCACTTAAATTGCACGTTCGAAATGTACCAGTCCAGCAACCTCTTCCATGATCCCATTTCCATCGGATGCACCATCATTGGATCCCCAAGCTAAACCGTCTGTGCGGTATCGCCCTCCGAATAACCATTGGTCGGCATGATTTGAGACTAGGGACCTAGGGGATTCAACAAATCCACTTGGCGATATCCCCAGTTCTCTTCGGAGTGGTAAACCACTACGATGAGATATGGTAAGCGAACGAACCAAAAGCCTGGCTTTTTCTAACCGCCAGCCTGGTGCTCTTGCTTATCATCTGTGGCGTGGCAGCATTGGGGTTGTTCACCCGACCGAGGCGTTGGAGTGAAAGATCCGGACCAGTAACGACGTAGTGCTTGACGCGCAAAATTGGAAACCTTATCAATTAAGCGGAAACTCTTGCTGGCTGCAATCAGGTTTGAAGCAGATTATGGAGAAGATTTTACAGCATGTTGTGCTTTTTTTTGGCGGGTCGCATCGTTGGACACTGGACACAAACTTGCTGAGGATCCAGAAACACTTTTTCGTACAAGACACATAGAAGGGAAAGGCACTTTGGGGGTCGCTTCTGCATCATGTTCCTTGTGCATTGAGCACATTCCTCGAGCGTTTCCACCCGGCGGTATGGTATGTCTGACGGATTCCTTTGTCTCAACCACCGTAAGGCCCTGCACTTTCTCCCGGTTTGAGCAAACACAAGCTCACGTAACCGATCTTTGACAACAAAAGCATCTAGGCATCTCAGGTCAACTACTAACTTGCCAGAGCTCAATTTTCATGTTTGAGTGAGAGAGGGTGAAGGTGCCTGCTTTGGTCGTGCCCACCCCAGGGCAGCAAGAGATCTCGGCATCCTCCTGGTGAGATCTGCCTTCACCCTCATCTTCTCTTCAACCAACCAATCATTTCTTCGCTGCACCATCGATTGTTTTAGCCCTATCCTAACTCTTTGATAAACAAGGAATATCGACATTGGATCTCGAGGCGTCGTGGGAAGTAGCACCGCCACGGTTCTTACGTGTCCCCCCCTTTTGACCGACTGATTGCCCCGCATCTTCGGTATTCCAATAGGCCTGGTGGAATCCGTATTGTGTGGATGCCAGGGCTTGGGAGAAGCGCCCTGGCCAACCAGATTAAATCAGCCCGGAGGTGTTATGCATAGACAAGTTGGAAAGATAGGTGCAATCCGGCGAGAACTACATGGCAGAGCGTGTCCGTTTTGCGGTGGATACAAATATCAACTTGTTCTAAGGGCAAGGATGTCACCCGGTAACGACGGATTTTTTGCACATTGTAGTCAGTGCCAACGTCCCAAAGAACTGGATGAAGATCTGGGACGAGTTCTTTGGATGTAAGCGCAACCCAAGATCGGCGGCTAGAACTTCGGAAACATTTGGTCAACAGAGGAGGTGATCTCACATGCGAGCATCGGCGACAACAAAGCTGAATGCCCTTCGAATGATGGTTGCCAGTGGAGTTATCCGGTCTGCCTATAACATGCGTGACGATTTCATATATCGCCAGAATCAGATCCCAACCGAAAACCCGGCCACTGCATTCGACCATCTCTCGCCAATCAACGTGTTAGTGTCCACCACTCGATTGGCGCGTGGCCATAATCACGTTTCTCACTTCGCAACCCTGCTCTAGATCACAACGAAATATCGGCGATCGCTCCCAATCAGGTATTCTCCCTTTCCCTCTCTGCGATGGCAATTTACTTGAGCGTATCGTAGACTCTGCGGTATTATCCTGCCGGGCCGAGGCTGCTGACTACAGTCCTCGCGAATAGCTCGCATTTTCAGGCGAAAACCCTGGACGGAGAGGTGGCCGAGTGGCCGAAGGCAACGGTTTGCTAAACCGTCACAGGGCCAAAAGCCCTGTCGCGGGTTCAAATCCCGCCCTCTCCGCCACCGTTCTTAACCAGCAGTTTCTCGCCTAAAAGCC
>DAISKX010000574.1:0-3055 GCA_036820725.1 Nitrospiraceae bacterium | reverse complement strand
GGGAAGGGTTGAGCCGCCAGTCGAACTCGGCGCCGTTGTTTGGCGGCGAACAGCCGGGCAATCTCGGGCCTCAAATGGTCCATTCTTTCCATTTTCCTTCAAGGCCATGCCGGGCCAACACTCCGGCTAGATAATTCTGGTCCAAAGCCGCTTGCTCTCGTAGGAGTCGCACTCGCTCTCGATCCTTATCCCTGCCGGTCTGTACACAGATGGCGGCCAGATGCTCCGCTCGCAGTACGCGCGTCGCGGTGCCCTCGTACAGAGTATCTCGCGCTTCGCGTAACGCCTCTTCCAATAGCTCATTATATGCAGGGAGGAACTGCACCGGTACGCCTTCGATGAGTACGCACTCGTCTTCTTCCATGTACCCTCTCGTGCGCAAGGCCTCATAGATTCCTGCAAGCGTCAGCAGGCCGCCCCTTGTCTGCGGCAACAGCACAAAAATGTCGAGGTCGAAGGTCAGCAGCGGCTCTACATAGAAAGTCGCGCCCATCGCACCGCCGATCGCATATCGGCTCATCGTACTGTTTTGTTCGAGTTCATTGAGAATTTCTAACGTGCGTCGCATGGTCTGACCGCCGAGATCCCGGGAGTTTTGGAGGATAACACTCGCCAGTTTCTAGGATGCCGAGTCTATCCAATTCTCCGGATCAAAGCTATGACGCGGTTAACCGTGGTCGCCGGCCATCTAGCCGTCTCACTTCACGCTTCATGGGAGGCGCTTCACTGGTCCGGCGCTCCTTGTATTTCCGCGAGGCGCTTCGCTATACTCCGGCCATGAGTATTCGAAAGGCGGGCGGGGACTGGGAGCCGATGTTGCTGGGGATCGAACCCCGCATCTGTAGAGTCTGCAAACTGGGCCTCTATCGCGACAAAACCTTGTTCCGTGGCGGCTGGTCTCGTTGCGCGGTCTGCGACGAATTCGTGCACTACAGTTGCCTGGCCAGCGGTAAGGTGAAATTTCTCAAGCAGCGTCCACGCATCTGCAAACTGTGTCGTGAAGCGCAGGAACGCGCGAAGACGCTCCCGACGTTGGCGGTGGATGTCGTTCCCGCGGTCGGATCATGACCCTTCTTGCAAATCCGGAACAACGGTCTTCGCGCCCGGCCTGGCATGCCGCATTTTCCCAGGTGATTCTCTATGTCCTGGCGCCGTTGATTCTGCTGTCGAGCGGATTTTTTACGGCGAATTTTATCGTCAGCGGGCAATATACCTGGCCGCGAACCAGTCGGGTCTTCGCGCTGACCCTGACGTTGCTGATCCTGGCCTATGAATTTGTCTACAAGGAACAACGAGCGGGTTTGGCCTCCCACGACCGGGCTCTCTACGCCGTGTTGTATTCCTGTCTCGTTCCTTATGCGATAGGTATCTTGATCATGCTGGGTCTGGCCAAGCTGTAGCTCCAGGATGCTGAAAACCCCTTTATTCTCACCCACCCAACCCCGCTGCGCCAAGACGCAGCATTGCCCGGGTTTCGTTCTCTCGACGATCAAAGGTTCAACGTACCTAATTATCTGAACGGCGCTTTACTTTTGGATTTGAATGACACAGGTCTTTCACAGCGGAGCATTCATCCAGCAGTGCGTCGCCGTTCACCCGCTCTGCATATCGCTCAAACGCTTTGAAGAGCAGAACAAATTGGTCTTCACCTGCAGCTCCTGCAGGATGGCTCACCATGTCACCATCGATTCCGTCGTGACCCGGGTGTCGATTGCGATGGATGCTCCCGATCCATCGGCGCCGCCACCTCCCCAGGCGGCTGCAGGGATTCTGGCGACGTGCATCGTAGAACATACGGGCGCGGTCCTCATTCGAGAACTGGATGTCATCCAGGATCGACTCGGATTGCGATGCGCCACGTGCCGCCGCGTCTTTGATCTGCATACGGTCACATTTGAAACTCGCCAAAAATAAACCTGTTATACCTCACCTTCCATAATTCAGTGTCGTCCAATTCATGACTTCCGATGCAAGATTGACCGCCGATGAACTCTCCCTGATCGGGGATGCGCAGTTCTTTCGGACCAAAGCCGTGGTGATGACCAAGGTCAGGACTCTGCTCGATGGAATGTACGGAGGCCTGCGCGAGGAGATAGCTGGGATCTCTCTCCTGGTTCCTCCGGAATTCGATCCGGCCAAGCATCAATTCGTCAAGGGAGAGCATCTCGAGCACTGTCCATACCAGTACCTCGACTATCCGAAATACTTCCTCGGAACGACCACGTTCACTTTTCGCTCACTATTCTGGTGGGGTCACCACATGGTCTGCGCGCTGCTTTTGGAAGGGCCGCACCTCAAACGGTATAAGCGCAACTTGATCGATCGATTTCATTCAGTCGCCGGCCAGGGACTCGAAATCTCCCTTGGTCCCAGCTTCTGGGAATGGAAACGTGGCGAGGGCTATACGCTTCCCATCACGCACGACCGGAAGGCACAGGTGGGCGCGGTCATTGCCGAGCGATCCTCCCTGAAGATCGCCCGCTTTATTCCCATGGACGAATTTGGCGCCATGCATACCCAGCTCCCCGCATTCGGACGCGACACGTTTCGCTCGCTGCTCCCGGTAATCACCGCCTGACCCACTAGCCCCCATTATTCATGACTGTTTCTACTGCAACGTGAAAAATCAGAGCCAGAAACCAGTTGCGGTGTCGTACTCTCGCGCCAGATCAATGGAATGGCGTTCGACCTCGCAAGCGCTGGGGCGACGCACCTGCACACGGTTTTTGCGGTGTATAGGGAGGCGGGCTCGGGCTACGATTTGTCAGTTCCTGTCCAGTTTAGGTAGACTGTGCGCGGCTCTATTTTTTTGGGACTCAACCTATCATCCGTGGAGGTGTGTGTGAGATCAGCAGAGGTGTCTAGCAGCATGTTGAAAAAGTCCGCCAGCTTTTCAATGCACCGGGCGTTCGCAAGACATGGAAAGGGGGCCGGTTTGCTGATGCTGTTGATCCTGGCCGGTTGTGCGGGGAGCGGTCAGACCGTTGCGCTCGATGTGGTACCAAAGCTCCCTCCGGCCCAGAGCGTGTCGTCAGATCCGATCAAGGTTGTGATC
>DAISKX010000573.1:0-3059 GCA_036820725.1 Nitrospiraceae bacterium | reverse complement strand
TGGAGATGGAGCTGACGGCGGACATCCTCGAGCCGAGCTTCACCACCTCCACCTTCACCGGGGCGCAGAAGTTCCTCGAGAACCTGATCGGCTATTACGTGATCATGGAGGGGATCTTCTTCTACGCCGGTTTCGCGATGATCCTCAGCTTCCACCGCCAGAACCGGATGAAGGGAATTGGCGAGCAGTTCCAGTACATCCTGCGCGACGAGACGGTGCACCTGAACTTTGGGATCGACCTGATCAACGGCATCAAGGCGGAGAATCCGGAGCTCTGGACGCTGGAGTTCCAGGAATCGCTGGTGGCGAAGATCCGGCACGCGGTCGATCTGGAGATCGCCTACGCCGCCGACTGCCTACCGAACGGCGTGCTGGGGCTGAACGTTGGGCTGTTCGAGGAATACGTCCAGTTCATCGCCGACCGCCGTCTGGAGCGCATCGGCCTGCCGCGGCAGTACCGGGCGCGTAACCCCTTCCCCTGGATGAGCGAGACGATCGACCTGGGCAAGGAGAAGAATTTCTTCGAGAGCCGGGTGACGGAGTATCGGAGTGGTTCGAGCTTGAGCTGGGACTGAGGGCTAATTGAGGGCTGAACCCGCGCAGTTGGCCTGCGCGGGTTCGGTGTCATTCAGAGGAAGTGTGAGCTGTTCACCGCACCGAGGGGTCTTCCCCGCCTTCGCTGGATTGCTCCCCATTCTCATTTCCAGGGCTAGGAGCTTCTGTCTCTACAACAGAGGATTGACCTTCGCTGATCCGCATCAGGATTGGCAGCATGTAGAACCGCAGAGCGATCCACCACAGGTATACCCCTTGCCAAGAATCAAGCTCTCGCTCGTGCGCAAGTCCATGAGCGAGCTTATTGCGCAAATTCGATCCGAACCGCTCGACGAGGAGACCTCGGAGATCGAAAGTCAGGTCCTCACCCCAAATGGCGGTCGTTTTTTGATGCTTTAGCAGCCAAGATAAGTCCCGCTCCTCCTGGATTCCGTCGGAACTCAGACTCGTGGTTGTGACGCCTTTCTCGTTGAGGACATGTCTGATTGAGTGCTCTATCTGCGGGATCAACAGATGGCATGCGACGATGAAGTCGCCAATCAATCCCGCATACAACCCTCTCAAGACAAGCTCCGCTCGCCCCGGTGCAACTAATGGGTTGTTTGAAACGATCGGCTGCAAATCCCGTTGTCTGATGTGGTGACCAAGCACGATTTGCCGTCTTGCGGGCTCGATGAACATCGCCACACAGCCCTCCTGACACTGTCTGGCGAATTCGAACATATCCGCTTGAATCGCTGCCTCAACTTCCCTAGGATCGTCGGAATGTAGAGATGGCTTTCTGGCGGCAATGCGGCCTTCGTGGTCTAACTGCATAGTTGGAAATAGATGGAGGAGAACGAACTGCTCTCCTGATCGTTCGGAGTTATGTCGCATTCGCGAGACAGAGGGCGAATCCTGCATTGTGACGAGAGTGAACAACGCTGAGTCCAGAGGCTTCCCACGGACAGCTTCAATCGCGTCAGCGACGTATGACGTAATGTCGATCTCCTGGCTGAATCTTTGCATTTGACTGAGGGCCAACTTCTGGTATTTCAGCAGTTCGCGATGAAGGTTCTCGGCGCGGCTCGCCTCGCCTGCTTGGCGCATTCCTTCCATTGCCTTCTGGAGATGGATTGAAGCGACCATGTACTCCGGTGGGTCCTTTTGGAGAAGTTCGCGTGCCAAGTTCACCCGCGTCTCAGCGGCTCGAATCTGCGCTGCTTGCCGTGCTGTGTCATCGTTTCGGCGGCGATCCCACGCAGCCTTCGTCTCCCAATATGCCTCTGCTCGATGCCAGTCCTCCTCTAGTTCCGCCGTTTCAGCCAACGTTTCGGCCAATGTTGACCATTGATCAAAGTCGCCAGCACGGAATTCGATTAGGAGTTCCATGAGGAGCCGAGGTTGGAATCGGCGCTCTTCGGTAGCGTCTCCCTTAGCCAGGGTGCTCTCGATTTGACCAACTACAGCATCGAATTTTGCTTGGCCCGCACTGCCAAGTTGTGCAGCAAGGCGAAGCGCCCTTTCGAGTCGGTCATTGGCGTCGCGCCAGACCTCCTCTGTGTCCAGCCGAAGAGCAGACTCCAGATAGGAGTCTATGGCTATGCATGCCATGTGATGATCGCGGAGTGTCAGCCAAGCGATATCAGCCAGTCTCGCTCGGAGTTCGGGGTCACGAGCGGTCTTGGCCAAATCCGAAAGGAGTGTGCTCTCACGGTCTGGAATGTCGCTAGAAATGAGGATACGAGACGTGCCTTCTGCGACCATCCAAGGAAACGGCTCTGTCCGAGAAGCGGAATCGAGCGAGGATGCGGTGCAATAAGCCAGGAGGTGAAAGACGGCTTCGCCTAATTCGTCGCCAGCCTCCCCCAATTCCCGACGCCGTGCGTGAAAGAGCCGGAAATAGTCAAGACAGCCATGTCGCTCCGCATGGTCGACCAAGCTTTGCCAGTCGTACTTGGCGAAATCTTCAAGTCTCAAAGGGTGCTCAAGCATGAAAGGGGTGCCCCTAGTTACCACGCACGTGCGAACGGTCACGAATGTCGAATTTCACGGTATCTCCCTGTTATCCGATCAACGAAGACCCGTAAACGATTCCACTGGTGCCGAGGGCCTTCAAGGTGTGTGTTACAATGCCATCATAACAGAAACGATGATGTGTAACAGATCAGCTGGTTGTCCTGTTTAGGAGTCAAACGATGAACGCCATTTCCGGCCTGGGTTCCCGCCTCCGTCAGGCCCGTGAGCTGGCTGGATTCAATCAACACGAATCTGCTGAGGCGACTGGTGTCGCGCGCGAAGTTATTTCCTATTGGGAAAATGATCGGCGTGTTCCAGGTTATGCCCAACTCCGACGGCTGGCCGAGGCCTACGGGGTTTCCGTGGACTACTTGCTGGGGAACGAAGAAGAGCCTGAGGCGGCCGAGGAGCACGTGCTTCTCTATCGCGGTCTCAGCTCGCAATCGCCGCGAGCGAAGGCAGTTGTGCGGCGCTGGCTGGCATTTTTGGATGACTGGGCAGAGATC
>DAISKX010000572.1:0-3074 GCA_036820725.1 Nitrospiraceae bacterium | reverse complement strand
CGGTCTGGAGCAGGCAACACCGTCGTGAAGGGGTCACGATCGGCTTCGTGCCCACCATGGGCGCGCTGCACGCCGGGCACCGTGCGCTCATCCGGGCTGCACGCCTCCGTTGCGATGCCATTGTCGTGAGCGTCTTCGTCAATCCCACTCAATTCGGCCCCAAGGAAGACTTCTCGAAATACCCGCGCCAGCTGCGTCGTGATCAAGCCGTCTGCCGGGCAGAAGGCACCGATGTGGTCTTCGCTCCGGATACCGAGGCGATGTACCCTGCAACCTTTCAAACCCTCGTCTCGGTCCCGGGCATTAGTACACGGTGGGAAGGTGAGTCCCGCCCCGCCCATTTTCAAGGCGTGGCCACGATCGTCACCAAACTCCTGGGGCTCTGTCAACCAGACGTTGTATTCTTGGGCCAAAAGGATTATCAACAGGTGGCCGTGATTCTGCGATTGGTGGATGATTTGAATGTGGGTTGTCGGATTGTCGTCCATCCGACCGTGCGGGAATCGGACGGCTTGGCCCTCAGTTCACGAAACAAGTACCTTTCCCCATCGCAGCGGCAAGCCGCACCCGTGCTCTATCGCAGTCTCCAAGCCGGCGCCCACGCAATTCATAACGGCACCCGTTCAGGTAGCCGTCTCATCCGGATGATGACGCGCGTGATCGCCCAGGAATCCGCCGCACAGATCGACTACCTCGCGGTGTGCGATCCTGTGTCGCTCAATCCGCTCTCTACCGTCAGCGGGAAATGCATCCTGCTTGGGGCGATAAGATTCGGCAGGATTCGCCTCATCGACAATCTGCTGATTTCACCTTCTACCGCGGTGTCGGCTAAGTAGAGAACACAAAGACGTAGGCGGGAGTACAGGCGAGCTTAGGCGCTCATGCCTGGTGTGACACTCTGGTTCACGAGCAGATTGAGGACGAGTTCTCCGAGACGATGTTTATCATCCGCTTCAAATTCCAGGAACTTGAGTCCGACGGTACTGCCTCGTTGCGAACAGATCATGGCCGCATCGACCTTGATTTCCGGCTCCCCCTGTGGCGGCTTCAACACGACTTCCACGAACGTCCCCCGTGGGAAAGACGCAGCGGTTTGAATGGTACAGCCTCCCATGGATACATCGGTAATGAATCCGTCGATCGTCGGCTGGTCCACGGCGATGGCAGCTGGAAAATTCGCCACGAGCCGCCGATACTGGCGGCGATCGAACTCCTGTGTGGCATGTTTGGCGCCGGACCGGATAGCTTTGAACTGATTGGTGCACACCTGGCAACGGAAGGTGAACAGGCCGAATTGATTCAGGATACGCTCCACAAGACCGGCGTAGTGCGTCACCCGTACAAACGGCGTTCCGCACGCCGGGCAATGCAATTCTTTCGTACGATTCATTCTATGTCCTGGGTACCCGAGAGATGCGCTTGCGACGCGCGACAGGCACGTGTCATTTGCGATGAGAGGATCGGGGCAAGTTGTGCCGGCGAATAGGCGGCCGGTTTGACCCATTTCCCATCGGCCCGCTTATGGCCGCCGACCTTGCTGAGGTTCGACCGATGCACCTCCCGGAAAACCGGCTCCATGTCGATGCCGTACGAGACAGCCGTCCCGTAGACGACATATAATACGTCCGCCAATTCCTTCGCGATCCCGAGCAGATCTTCCTTTGCCAAGGCTTCCTTCAACTCGTCGAACTCTTCCTGGATCAGACGGATTCGCAAACCGCGTGTGCTCTCATCCGGAATCGACGGAGAGGGTTCCGTATGAATATCAAACTTGCGATGGAATTCATCCACCATGCTCTGCTCTTCTCTCATCCTATCTCCCTCACGTCGTCTGCGACAACTGTCACCCGCTCCCTCGGCATGGCCTCTACCGGCTCGAGCAGAGCCATGTCCCTGTCCGACGAAATACCCAGGTCCTTAAATTTTCGGGCAGCCGGTAAGATGCGTGATTCCAGGGAACCGACGGCTTTGTTATACGCCTGGACACTTTTCCCCAGTGCCGATCCAACGTCGCTGAGGTGCTCGGCCAGGACGGCCATACGCTCGAACAAATCCTTGCCCAAGCGGCCGGCCAGTTCGGCATGCTCAGTCAATCGTTCCTGCCTCCAGCCGTAGGCCACCGCCCGCAGCAGGGCCACCAAGGTTGTCGGCGTGGCAATGACCACCCCCCGAGCAAAACCGTTCTCGATGAGCGATGGATCTTGCTCCAAGGCCGCCCCGAGAAACTGTTCTCCCGGTAAGAATAGGACCACGAATTCAGGAGCCAGATCAAATTGGCTCCAATACGCTTTCACGCTAAGGTCGTCCATACGGGACCGAACTTGCCCGGCATGGCGTAGCAAATGAGCTCGGCGTTGAGCCTCGTCTTGCGACTCGAGTGCGTCGAGATATGCCGACAGGACCGTCTTGGCATCGACGACAATCTGTCGTCCGCCCGGAAGTCGTACCACCATGTCAGGACGAAGCGCCCCGTCGACATGATGCACCATTTCCTGCTCGACAAAATCGCAATGGGCAACCATCCCGGCGAGCTCGGCCACGCGTCTGAGCGTGATTTCTCCCCATTGGCCACGCACCGTCGGCGTCCGCAGGGCTTTGACGAGATTTCCGGTTTCCTGCTGGAGGCGCTGTTGGGACTCCGCCATCAGCTTGAGATGCTGTTCGAGCCCCCCGAATTCCCGGACACGGGACTGTTCGACTTGCCGGATGTGTTCTTCGTATCGCTTGAGGGAGTCCTGAAGAGGTCTGATCAGCTCGTCAATCGCAGTCTGGCGCTGACCCAATTCACCTTTGGCTTCCGCCTGGAGCGTGGCGAATGACGACTGCGCCAACCTCAAGAATGTCTCGTTGTTCTGTTTGAGTGCTTCACCGGACAGCGCCTGGAAGGATGTTTTCAGGTCTTGCCTCGCCTCATGAAGCAAAGCTTTTTGTTCTTGAAGATTCTTGTGTGTCTCTTCGGCTCGCGTTTCTGCGACAGCGCGGGCCTGTTGAGCGTGCGCCAACTCTCCCCTCACGTGATTCGTCACTGCTTGCTCCTCGTGGAGTCGTCCGCGCAATTCGGCACTCTCGGTTTC
>DAISKX010000571.1:0-3075 GCA_036820725.1 Nitrospiraceae bacterium | reverse complement strand
GTATCAGAGCCGGGGTCGTCGGTGGCATCGGTTCACCGGGGCGATTCGGCATGGGTGGCGTAGGTTTCGGCGGTATAACATCAGCCGCCACGGCTGAACTCGATGTGTACAGGATACAAATCAGCAGCGTTGCTACCCAGATCACGTGTGTTTTCATCAACGCACCTCATGCTCCAAAGGAATCGCAGACAACCAATCTCCTTATTACCTTACCGTCCACTAGCTTGCCGAAGTACTAGGCCAATCCCTAGACTCGTTCTATCGAGGGGGCGTCGTCGCCTGTGGTTGGACATCGCCAGCGGACACGGGCGAACTGCTTAAACGGGCAACTGCTCAGACGGGGCAGGCTCTCTCACTGACGAACAGTCAATGAATCTTCAGTACCCAATCGTGCACGGATGGGTTCCTGCTGAATGACCGCATGCAGACATTGTGCAATCAATTCATTCGCAGCCGGCGTGTAATGCCAGCCGGTAGTGAACAGGATTTGCCCGAAGGGCAGATGATCGAGACAGGGCAAGGCATTCACATAAGGCAGACCAGCATGGTCGAGAACCCGTATCCCGAGTAAATCACGATCGTGAGGCCGCCCTTCTGCATCGCGATAGTCAGTGAAGGATGGTAGGAATAGGATCAGCGGGATGGCGCCATCCTCCTGAACCCGCCGGACGAATGTTTGCAGTATGACCTGGTTCAAGGCCAACGTCTCTTCATCTATGTCGGGTTGCTTCCATGTGGGAGTCCAGGAGACGGCAAACCGGAGCAGATAAGACAATTGATAGAGATGCCAATTCCAATCTGAGGTCCGATAGGACCGGTCATAGTCCATGAAGGGAACATCTGCGATGCTGTGAGAATTGAACAGGGTCTGGGGTTCCGGGAGAGGAAGATTGATCGGAATGAGACGGCCGTCCCGAATCGTCAGTCGAGGTTTCGCCCCAGGCACGCGCGCACCGGGAAAGCCGACCTGATAGTACACCATGGTAGTGCGCAGCACGTCGTGGCTGATGAGTGCCAGAATCACCACCTCGGGATGCCAGGCACGCACATCCCGCTCATACCGCAAATAGGCTTGATCGATGCCGTATCCCGGAACACCGAAATTCAGCACCTGAACAGCCGGGCCGAGTTTCTGTTCCAGCCGGTGTCCCCACGAGTCCTCATAATTGACATCGGACGCGAAGGTATAGGAATCGCCTAGCAGGGCGATCGTACGCATTGCCCTTCCGGCAAGCGAGATATCTGGACCACCTGTACGCAGTCCTTCATGGCTGCTGAAGTATGTTTCACCATGGGGGCCCGTGCCCTGTCGATTGCTCCCCACGGTCCAGCCCAACGTGTCGTCAAATCTGAAGACGCCATAGCGGGAGGCGGATTGCTCCCAGAGGAGGCGCCTGTTCGCAATGACCAGTGGCCAATCACGTGACAGGAGAACGGTGTCCAGGACAGAGGGACCCTCGGGCGTGTTCGTCGCCAGCAACCGGACAGCCGCTTCCGCACAAAGAAACGTAGCCAGCATGGTGACGATGCCCAGAGCGACCGTCAAATTGAAGGCCCGATGGTTACTCCCACGAAGCTCGTATGACCGGATGATTCGAAGAATGACGGCCAGAAGAACCAGGAGCGAGATCGCCAGGAAGATTGCCGGTCCGCTCGCAAGGGTAGCTATCAATCCTGGTTGCCACTCGATCCGATAGTAAGCGACCAACGCGCAGGCCATTGCCAGAATTCCGACAAAGACCGTCATCAGCAACTTAGAGTCGGTATGTCCTTCACCTGGCGTCATGATTCGCCCTGGTTCCTTTGGCATGTGCCCGCATCATCCTACTCTGAATATTCTCCTCCTCAAATCTGCTTCTGGGAATGAAGGCCCCCGGCTGTCGCTTTCGCCAATAAAAGGTTACCGCCGAGGTGCAATCTGTCTAGATACAGACAACCTGCTCTGCGTTCAACACCTGCATTTATGACAAACGCTGCTCTTTTGGCAAATGGCTCAAGGCCTGTTGCTTGCATTGAACTAAGTACTGAGTTTCTCCATCCTATGAGGAGAAAGAGTTGCGGATTTCCTGGGAGGGGCATTCAACACATTACAATTGAGGTGCAGTATGAAGGGAGAACGGTACGCCGGATGGGTGATTCTAGTGGCGGTGGTGGCAGTGGGGTGCTGGGCGAACGTCAGGAGTTCGGATGTCGCCCGCGCCGAAAAGCGCACGACCGAGAAGAGCCAGGGCAAACACAAGGTCGATCCGGCCATTACTGAAACCAAAAAAAAGGGATTCGATGGGATAGATTTTTCTTACGATTCCTTCGGGGCTCCTCCGGGCCAGGACGCATACAAGATTGCCGATGAGGTCACCGCCAAAGACACCGCTGAAAAGCCGAAAGTCATGTCGAAACAGAAGCAGGTGTTGAACGAGCGTTACGACCTAGACTGTAAGACTCATTCCGGCCTCGTCATGAGCAGGGGCAAGCCACAGCCGATCGGGCCAACCGTCAAACTGAAGGACGGCATGACGTGGGACAAGCTCGGTCACATGGATGAGGACGACATCAGGAGCAAGAAAGCATTCCCGGCAGGGTTCATGCGCCTTCCTCATGTGAAACATGCAGTAGGCGGCATGGTGTTCCCGCAGGTCCAGATCGAGGAGTTTCCGCGTCTGGAACGGTTCGATGTGGATTTCGACCTGCCCGATTGCGTGCTACCGGAATTTCCGCCGGCCATCTTCCTGACTACGCATCCGGAACTGGGAGATGTCTCGCAGGGAGAAGTCCTGAGCGCCGACAACTTCGATCGCTTGTTCCGCGGCCTCGTGACACCGGTGCAACTGGACGGACTGCGCATGTTGGTCACCCAATTTCCGCAGGAAGAATTCAATCTGTCGCCGGATCGCAAGTCGCACAAGCCGAGTTTGGGCGTCGCCTGTCTGGACTGCCATGCGAACTTCCATACCACCGGACAATTTCATTTGAACCCCGATACCAGACCCCAAATGGACAGGCTGCGGCTGGACACGGTGAGCTTGCGCGGCATGTTCAATCAACAGATACACGGCTCTAAAAGAAGTCTGCTCGGTC
>DAISKX010000570.1:0-3080 GCA_036820725.1 Nitrospiraceae bacterium | reverse complement strand
GACAATGCGGTCGCCGATTGTCCGAACCACATCGTATGCCTCATGGGCCAACGTCAGCCCATGCCTTGGCACAGAATGAAAAGCGCCGGACCTCTCCTATGTTGGAGATACGCGCTCGGACCGGAGCTGGCATCTCCGCCATTTTCGTGATCCCGAGTCGCTCTCGCCCGGGTCGATCATGCCGAAATTTCCTCTCAGTGAGCAACAACTCAATGATCTCACCAGCTATGTACTGAGCTTGAGGCGGATGGATGCGGGAAGAAAGTGAATCCTTTTCAGTCCTCAGTGTCTCAGACGGTGCGTGCCCTTCAACCTACCCTTCATGAGGAGGCCTCTATGTGTAAGATCGGACAGGTTATCGGTGTGCTTATGCTGTCGGTGTTCGTGTTCGTCGGAATAATGTCGATGATGGCATTCGGTGCGGAACCCTCTTCACCGGCCACTGGATACGATATACACGTGCAGGCTCCGCATATGATGCCCGATGGCACCCCGGGTGGTCCGTATCACCACTATTGCAAGGGAATATCCGATAAGATTCTGCAATGCCTCCTCTTTGAATCGACCGATCCGAAGGCGGCCTTGGTGGGGATTGAATACTTCGTCTCAAAGGACCTCTCCAGGAAGCTCCCCGCCATCCAGTGGCATCGTTATTTTCATGATCATAAAGTAGAGATCGCGACCGGCCGTGTCCAGGTTCTCGATATGCCGGAGGATCAGGCCAAGGCGGTCGCCGAAGCCGCTTCCAAGACCGATGGTGTGATCTACCATTTGTGGCAGAAGGGGCTTGAATTCCCCGATGGAAGCGTCAGTTTCCCGCAATCGACGGGGCATACGTTCCCTGGACACGAAGAAAAATAGTAGACGAGATCTTTCTGGCCCAGGTTCGCAGTCTCACGACGCCGGGAGGAATGAGCATCCGCGCAAGGGGCGCCAAAATAAAGTTCCTTACACTGGCAGCCGCGTTGCTGTTGGCGACATGGCCTCGTCTAACCCTCGGGAGTGACGCCGAAGTGTTGCAACCGAGGGTTCCATCCCACCTCATCGAGGAGACTCGCCAATGGAAGAACCCGCTGGAGGCCACGCCGGAGAACATTGAAAAAGGAAAAGCCCTCTTCCAGGGGAAGGCCTTTTGCGCGACGTGCCATGGACGAGATGGTCGTGGAATGGACGATATTGCCGCCTTGCGCGGGAAGCTGCCCAGAAATTTTACGGATCACGCATGGCAAGCCACCAGAGCCGACGGAGAATTGTTCTGGATTCTCAAAAATGGGAGTCCGGGGACCGACATGGCGCCCTTCATCCCGTTGGTGTTGACGGAAGAAGAAGCCTGGCAGGTGCTGCTCTACGTTCGGTCGTTCGGCAAACGATGAGCGATGTGGCGAGGGCCGAGGGGATATCATCACCGGTTGGGCCGAGCCATCTGCATCGCCCTTGGAGTCCTGACGACATGGTGGGGCCAGCCAGCCTTCCAGTTTTCCTCCGCCCGCCGTGTGGCTTTGGGTGAGGATCCTTCGCAGCCGACTGTCCAGTTCCAGATTAGGAATCTTACTCTGAATGGTAAACAGCATCCGCGTCTGAGGATGGGGATGCAGTTCTTCTACAGAGCGACAGTAATTGCTTTCCCTGATTCGGCATACTGTGGTGGCATTGCTGATGAGTATATTGCAAGCTTTGGAGAATGGATTGGAAAGGAATCGAAGACATACATGACGGCACAACGAGAAGGTTGAGAGTACCGATGACGCGTTACACGGTTACCATTCCGATCACCTTCCAGGTCACACCACTAGTTCTGACATCTGTTAACCTCCGGTTCGTGGCTCTGTCCGGGCTACACGTATTCTGGCATCCACGATCTGACAGCCTTGACCCGGTGGGAGGGCGAAGATCGGATTGAGGTCCAGTTCAGTAATTTCAGGAATGTCTTCCACCAAACGGGAGACGCGCAAGAGGACTTCCTCGATCGCCTCGACGTCCGCCGGGGAGTGGCCACGGTAGCCTTCTAACAATCGGTAGCCTTTGATCTCGCGCACCATCTCGGTCGCGTCGCGATCCGTCAAAGGCGTAATCCGGAATCGCACGTCTCCCAAAATTTCCACGTGAATGCCCCCGAGTCCGAACGCGATGAGTGGTCCGAACAGCGGATCGTGCGTCATGCCGACCATCAGCTCCACGCCGCCTGATAGCATCGGTTGGATCAGCACACCTTCCATCGCGTCGAGGCTGTGATCCTGCTCAAGCCTCGCACGAATGGTTTCGAACGCCTCACGGACCGCTTGCTCATTCGTGAGGTTCAGCCGGACGCCGCCTATCTCGGTTTTATGCACGATCTGGTGTGAAGCGAGTTTCGCGGCGACCGGGAAACCGATCTTTCGTGCCAAGGAGACGGCGGCATCAACGGTGGTGGCGACTCCTCCGGCAGGAATAGGAAGACCCATCGCCGACAGGAGGATTCGCGTTTCATCTGTCGTCAACCAGCCTGACCCCCGCTTCTCGCCCGCCCCATTGCAGATGGCTCTCGCCTGGGAGAGATCCATATCATCAAAGTCCGGAATTACCCCGGCGGGCTGATTCCGCCAGGTTTGATAGGCCACTGCCTTGCTCAATACGCGGGCGGGGATCTCCGGAAGAGTATACGAAGGGATCGTTTCCCCGTTGACTGAGAACACTCGTTCGCGGTCTCCCTCAGCCATCCAATTGATATAGACCGGCTTGTTCTTGGCACCGGCTCCACGTGCCGACGCGATGCCGGCCAGGATTCTTTCCGCAATCCCGTGGGTGTCGTCGGGACTAAGTGAGATAAAGAGCACGATGAGCGCATCCATCTCATCGGTCGGCAGCAGTGCGCTGATGGCTTTGGTGTAGTGGTCGGGAGTGGCTGAGGCAATGAGATCCACCGGATTTTTAAGCGCGGCGGTCGAAGGAAGAAAATCGGCCAGCGTGGCAATCGTTCCGGCAGAAAGCTCAGGGACGATGAGGCCGCCTGCTTCACAGGCATCCGTACACAAAATGGCCGGGCCTCCGGCATTCGTGATCACCCCGACGCGTCTGCCTTGTGGAAGAGGTTGCATAGACAG
>DAISKX010000569.1:0-3082 GCA_036820725.1 Nitrospiraceae bacterium | reverse complement strand
ACCGCATACCCGATCCCATCACAGGCCGGGCAGGCTCCGTGAGGGCTGTTGAAGGAGAAGATGCGCGGCGTGATTTCGGGATAACTGACGCCGCAGCGGATACAGGCCAGCTTCTCGCTGTAGAGACGACTGGTGCCGTCTTCCATCAGCACTCCCACGAGTCCACTGGACAGCCGCAACGAGGTCTCGATCGAATCAGCCAGCCGGCGCGCCAGCGCATCCCCCTCCTTCATGACCAGCCGATCGACGATAATTTCGATGGTATGTTTCTTCTGCTTATCCAACGAAATGTCATCGCCCAGATCGACTAGTTTCCCGTCGATCCTGGCGCGCACATACCCGGCCCGGCGCATCTCCAACAATTCTTTTCGATACTCGCCCTTCCGTCCCCGCACGATCGGGGCAAGAATTTGAAACCTGGTACCGTCAGGCACTTCGCGAATAGCATCCACCATCTGCTGGACGGTTTGCGCCGTGATTTCCTCCCCGCATTGAAAGCAGAAGGGACGCCCCACGCGGGCATACAACAAACGCAGATAATCGTATATCTCGGTCACCGTGCCGACGGTGGATCGCGGATTGTGGCTCGTGCTCTTCTGCTCGATGGAAATCGCCGGCGACAGGCCCTCGATAGAATCCACGTCCGGCTTTCCCATCTGTTCGAGGAACTGACGGGCATAGGCGGAGAGCGACTCGACATACCGGCGTTGGCCTTCGGCATAGATCGTATCGAACGCCAGGGAGGACTTGCCCGACCCGCTCAGGCCGGTGATAACGACGAGTTTGTCACGCGGGATCTCGACGTCAAGATTCTTGAGATTGTGTTCCCGCGCGCCTTTGATGATGATGGAATTGGACATAGAGGTCATGGATTATATCAGAGAGATTTGTGACCTGCGCGCAGGCGAACTGGCAACATCACTGAGCACAAATTCTATTGCCTCGCAGCACAAGAAGACACACCAGATTGAGACGCTCCATCGACTTGACAAAGTTCGAAGGCAGGTGCTACCACGCTTGACATGCTGCATGTGGAGGAACCACCCGTGCGCCTCGAAAACGAACGTCCGACGCCCGCGCAGGCCGTCTCGACGTGGTCGGGACAGGCGCGCGAACAGGCGGTGCAAGGAATGTTCACGGCGATCGCCGGCGTGTATGACCTCAACAATACACTCCTGAGTTTCGGGCTCCATCACCGATGGAAACATGTGGCGGCATCCTACGTACCGTCCGTCACCGGGGGTCGAGCCATCGATATCGGCGCGGGTACGGCAGACCTGGCCCTCCTCATCGAACCGCGCATGGGAGCGAACGGGCAGGTCATCGCCTCCGATCTGAACCACGCCATGTTGGTCGAAGGACTCAAGAAGATTGCGAAACGCGGTCTTACCAAACGGATCTCATGCCTCCGCGCGAACGCGGAACAATTAGGATTTGGCGAAGGCACGTTTGACGCAGTGACGACCGGATTTTGCATGCGCAATGTCGGCAATCTCATGCTGGCCTGCACGGAGATCCGACGCGTATTGAAACCGGGGGGACGATTCGTCTGTCTGGAGTTTTCGCGGCCCGTGCATACGTGGCTCCGCACGCTGTATGATTGGTATTCCTTCCGCCTGCTGCCCTGGATTGGAACGAAAGTGGCGAGGGATCATACCGGTGTCTATGAATATCTGCCTGCGTCCATCCGTTCCTTTCCCGATCAAATGCGGTTCAGCGAGCTGCTCCGCGAGGCAGGCTTCAGCCATGTCGAATATCACAATCTGACCGGCGGGATCGTGGCAATTCACGTGGCCACCAAATAACGTCAATGGTTGCCCGTCGGACGTCAAACGTCATTCGTCAAGCGTAAAATGATCGAGTAGGAGCGTGAGAGTTGATCGCCAGTTCCGGGCTGACCTTGTAGCGCTAGGGACATCGCTCACCGATGATGTATGACGATTGACGTATACCGAATGACGGTTGACCAATGACGATTGACGCTTGACGCTCCATGGATTCTATCCTTTACATCTTCCTTCCCTGCAAGAAGGTCTACCCGATCGGGGTGACCTATCTCGCCGATTTTATTCATCGGCGGAGACCTGAGGTCCGGCAACGGATCGTCGATCTCTCGCTTTTCCCACCGTCGCAGCGGACCCAGGCAATTCGAGACGCGGCGACTCAATTCAAACCGGACCTCGTCTGCTTCTCATGGCGGGACATTCAAATCTTTTCCCCTCATGAAGGCGATGCGTCGCTGGAGCATGCATTCAATTTTTATTTCGCCGGCAATCCGATCAAACGCCTCTTCGCGTCCTTCGCGGGCGTCACGCAGCTCTATCGGTATTACAGTCATATCCGCGCCATCATGTCGTATCCCTGGCTCATGCGGAAGGAATTCCCCAGGACCCAGATCATGATCGGAGGCGGAGCATTCACGGCATTCGCAGACCAATTGATTGAAAAGCTGCCTGACGGCACGATCGGGATTCTCGGAGAGGGCGAGGATGCGATCCTGAAGGTCGTCGAAGGACAATCCCTCGAAGGCGAACGCTATATCGTCCGGGAAGGCGGGAAGATCAAGAAGGGTCAGCAGGGAGCCCCGGCACTACTCGATGCTCTCACGGTGGATCTGCCCTATCTCACGTCTATTTTTCCGCAATATGGAGCCTATCAAGAGGAATCAATCGGCGTACAGACCAAGCGGGGCTGTCCTTACGACTGCGCGTTCTGCCTCTATCCATATATAGAGGGGAAACGGGTTCGCTATCGTCCGCCGGAGATGGTCGTGCGGGACATCAGCCAGCACTATCACCAATGGGGAGCCAGGCGCTTCTGGTTTACCGATGCCCAATTCATCACAGGGAAAGAAGCCTACCCCCAATGTACCGAGATTCTGGAGCGCATCCTCCGCGAGAAATTGGACATCGAATGGTCCGGCTACATCAGGACCTCGTTGATCACCCCGGAACTGGCCAAACTGATGGTGCGGTCCGGCGTCGGGGACCTGGAAGTCGCCATTACCTCAGGCTCCCAAGAAGTGCTCAACAATCTCCATATGGGATTCAAGCTGGACCGGCTCTATGATGGGTGCCAGTAT
>DAISKX010000568.1:0-3084 GCA_036820725.1 Nitrospiraceae bacterium | reverse complement strand
CTCCAGCGGCCAGGCGGTGACCGACCAAAAATCCGGCATGCGTCGCATGTGGTGCGTCTTCGAGCCGCCGCATCCCTGAGAAGTCCATATCGTAGTGCGGTGAGCCGACATAGAAAACCGATCTTACACCGTGTCCTGCTCCTAATTCCCCACAATTCTTCAATATTGCCCGTCTATTCCGCAGGCTGCCTTATACAACATGAGAGTTTTTATGGAGTCCTAACGCCGTTCGAGACTGCTTTCACACCATCCTGATGTTTCACTTGATACGCTTCATCGTGATTGAACGACACGAAAAGAAGGAGTGAAACAATGTTGCTCGTTGCTCTGGGGTTATTGTTTGGATTGGTAATCTTGGTGTGGTGTTTTGTCTTGGCCGTCACTGGCGCTGATTCGGTTTCTAGAGGACGCAGAATCGTCTCCGGCAAACAGACTTGCGGCGAGACAAGTCACTGGCCGCCTAGGTATGCAGGGATGTGCTGAAACCGAAAGGACAACATTCGTGAGAGCTCGGATAGTGCAGACCACGGCGCTGATAGTTGTTTCGCTGTCATGGGTCGTGATGCCGGCGGTGGCTCAGGAACGGTCAGGTCCGCTGCCTGGATATCAATCGGCGACACCGATAGCAGGGGGTGATGCGACCCCTGAAACCAAAACTTCGGACCAGACTGAGTGGCATTACGGCGCCTATCTCGACGTCGGCTACATCCTCAACTTCAATTTCCCGGAAAATCACCTCTGGCGGACGCGGACCACGGCATTCCGGCATAACGAGTTTGCGCCGAATATGGCCTTGGCCTATGTGCGAAAAGACGCAACGGAATCCTCACGGTGGGGGATGGAACTGGGTGCTCAAGGCGGTTATGACTCGCAGAACTTTGCGTTTCTGCCGGGAGAGCGTGAAGTCGCCGGGGCGGACGCACTTCGGCACATTCATCGGGCCAATGTCTCGTACCTCGCTCCGATCGGGAAAGGACTGACGGTCACAGGCGGATTGTTCAACAGCTTGATCGGCTATGAATCCCTCTATGCCAAAGACAATGCGAACTATACGCGGTCCTGGATTGCCGACAATACGCCCTACATGATGTTCGGTGTCAATGCGAAGTACCCGGTGAGCGACACATTGACTGTCACGGGATTTATCGTGAACGGGTACTACCATTTATCACACCCCAACGATCAACCGAGTTATGGAGCGCAATGGGCATGGAAGGCGACTTCGCGTCTTACCCTAACCCAGACCGTCTATGCAGGACCGGACCAGACCAATACGGCTGTCGAGTTCTGGCGCTTCTATGCCAATCACATTGCAGAGTGGAAGAGCGATAATCTGACGATTGCCGTCTCCTATGACGTGGGGACGGAAAATATTGCGGGGCGCCCGGATAACCCGAGGGCCTTCGTCATGGGCGGAAACCTCGTCACCCGCTGGCACATCACGGGTCCCTGGACCGTGGCGTTTCGCCCGGAATTTTATTGGGACAGAAACGGCCGTTGGACCGGAGCGGAACAATTCGTCAAAGCAATGACCTCGACCGTCGAATACAAGATTCCTTACAGATGGACCAACACGATTGTACGACTCGAGCACCGATGGGACGAATCGACCGGCGCCCAGGGAGGATTCTTTAAGGGTGGGGAGACTCAACCCGGCGTCATCGGCCTGACCCCGTCTCAACACCTGCTCCTTGCCGGAATCCTCTGGACGTTTGATTCGCCCTGACAAAGATTTTATGCCGTCTTTATTCGGCTAAGCGTAGAACTGTTCCGGGAGGACGATATGGATCTCCTGTTTGTCGGTGTCACGATTCTCTTCTTTGTTGTTTCCGGGTGGCTTCTTCTTTCACTGCAGAAGCTGTAACGAGGAGGGCACTGCCATGGTTTTGCTTGGTACCGTGATCTCGGTGGGTTTGTTGATCTATCTCATGATCGCCCTTCTGAAACCGGAGTGGTTCTGATGACGGTCAACGGGTGGCTGCAAATCGGGCTCTTCTTCACTGCGCTGGTGGCATTGGTGAAGCCGCTCGGGTGGTATATGGCTCGTGTGTATGAAGGGCGGCCATGCGGGATGGACCGGGTGCTTGGACCAGTGGAGCGAATGCTCTATCGGCTATGCGGAATCCGTACCGGCGACGAGATGGATTGGAAGACGTACGGGATTGCGATGCTGCTCTTCAATGGGATCGGCCTTGTAGCGCTCTACGCTCTTCAACGATGTCAGGCCTTCCTACCCTTGAACCCTGCCGGCATGGTCGCAGTGGCGCCGGATCTGGCCTTTAACACAGCCGCGAGTTTCACGACCAATACCAACTGGCAAGCATACGCAGGCGAGGCCACATTGAGCTATGTGACCCAGATGGTGGGCCTCACAGTGCAGAACTTTGTGTCGGCTGCGACGGGCATGGCGATCCTCATGGCTCTTATTCGAGGGCTGGCCCGGAAGAACAGCGACACGATCGGGAATTTCTGGGTCGATATGACACGCAGCGTTCTCTACATTCTGCTCCCGCTCGCGATGGTCCTGGCTGTTATGTTGGTGTCCCAAGGAGCGCTTCAGACCTTCGCCAACTACAAGTCTATTCCGCTGGTCCAGTCCCTTACCTATGACAAGCCGGTAACGAACGCAGGTGGTCAGCCCCTCCTTGATGAACAGGGCAAACCGAAGACCGAGAAGACCCAGCTTGCCGAGCAGAGCCTTGCCATGGGCCCCGTTGCCTCCCAGGTGGCGATCAAACATCTGGGTACGAACGGCGGAGGTTTCTTCAATGCGAATGCCGCACACCCGTTCGAATCTCCTACGCCGTTCACCGATTTCCTTCTGATTCTGGCGGAAGCGGTCATCGCGGCGGCACTGACGTATACATTCGGCATTATGGTAGGAGACACCAGACAAGGATGGGCCATCCTTGCGGCGATGTTGATCGTGCTCGGACTTTTTGTGTTCGGAGCCTATTGGGCTGAATCTTACAGCAACCCGATGTTTGCGGCACAGGGCGTGGATCAGGGCGTTGGAACCGGGCAGGCCGGCGGCAATATGGAGGGCAAGGAGACGCGGTTCGGCATCGCACGGGCGGCCTTGTT
>DAISKX010000567.1:0-3095 GCA_036820725.1 Nitrospiraceae bacterium | reverse complement strand
GTGGCCTTCGACCAGGCCGGCCACCCAACCAAGGCGGCAATCGGGTTCGCCGCTTCCCAGGGAGTGCCGGTTGAAGAATTGCAGGTTCGGCAGACAGCCAAGGGCGAATATGTCTGTGCCGTCAAGCAGGAGAAAGGACAATCGACACTCGCCGTCCTGACCCAACACCTGCCGAGACTGATCGGCAAACTTTCATTTCCGAAAGCGATGCAGTGGAATGAAACGGGAGTGCGATTTGCCAGACCGGTCCGCTGGCTGGTGGCGCTCTGCGGTGGAAAGACACTGCCGATCGAATTCGCCGGCGTGAAGGCAGGCCAGATCAGCCATGGACATCGTTTCATGGACGTCCACACGTCGGAGTCAGCAAAGGGCTTTCCTGTGCGATCAATCCAGCAATATATGAAGGAGACTGAACGGCTCGGGGTGATCGTGGATCAGGAGCGCCGACGCGCAATGATCGTCGAGCAATTGTCCGCCCTTGCCAAGTCGGCGAAGGGACAGCTCCATGAGGACACGGATCTACTCGAACAAGCCATCTATACGGTCGAATATCCCCACACCATCATCGGCTCATTCAAACCCCACTATCTCGCGCTGCCCAAAGAGATCCTCATGACCGCGATGAAGGAACATCAGGGATATTTTTCTCTCGTCGATCGGAACGGCACTCTGCTCCCGAACTTCTTGACCGTGGCGAACATGAAGCTCTCGAATATGCAGTTGATTCGAGCGGGGAACGAACGGGTGCTGGCGGCCCGATTGGCCGATGCGCGATTCTTTTATGAAGAGGACCGCAAGACCCCACTCGCGGACCGCCTTAAAAAACTGAAGGCCGTCACGTTTCATCAGAAACTCAAAACGGTCTTCGACCGGACGCAACAGATCAAAGAACTTGCGGGACATCTTGCTGAGAAATTGGGAAATCACGAACTAGTCCAAGTCGCGCAACGAGCGGCAGAACTGAGCAAGACAGATCTCTTGACGGGCATCGTGGGAGAGTTTCCCACCCTTCAAGGCATCATGGGAGGGGAATACGCGAAGCACGATGGAGAACGCCCTGATGTCGCCGAGGCTATAGCGGAACATTATCTTCCACGCGGCATGGAAGGCGAGATCCCCCGAACTCTCGCCGGAAAGGTCTTGTCGCTTGCCGACCGGCTCGACAAGATTGTCAGTTTTTTTTGGGTTGGGGTCATCCCAAAAGGCTCAGAAGATCCCTATGCGCTGCGACGCGATGCGCTTTCCATTGTGCGAATCATCGTAGAAGGGCACCTTTCCATTAATTTGGATGACGCCATCGATAAGGCGGAAGAGATTCTAGATAAATTTGGCATTGTGGAGGCTCAACCCACGATGCATCAGAGTCCGCTCGATTTTGTCGTTGAGCGGTTACGTTTCTATGCAGGGACAACCGGTGGATTCAAGCGTGATGATGTAATCAGTGCAATTCTGACGCCAGAGAACATTCATTGTCTTTCGTTTAGGGAACTCCTTGACCGCATGATGGCTCTGGAAGCCGTAACGACCAAGCCGGATTTCGATCCTCTCATCGTCGGATTTAAGCGTGCCCACCGCCTTGTGGAAAAAGAACGTTGGGAGGTGAAACCGGTCGAACCTGCACTGTTTCAACATCAGTCCGAGACGAATCTACAGGAGAGACTTCTCGCTGGCCACGAACGGTTTTTCGCCTTGATGAAACAGCACGAATATGCGAAGGCTTTGGAGGTGTTGGTTCAATTGAAAGAACCGATCGATGAGTTCTTCAATGGCGTCATGGTCAACGCCGACGATCCGGCGATCCGGGCCAATAGGTTATCGCTGCTGAAGGATGTGGATGATCTGTTCACGTCATTCGCTGATTTCTCCCAGATTGTGGTACAAGAATCGTAGCGCATGGTAGACGGATGGATTCGACCCCTGACACCGCAATTCAACCTCCCGCGGTCACCGGGGAGGCAGAGATAAGGGCGACGAAGGTGCGGCGCTTTTCGTCCGGCGTCAGCATCGTCATGATGGTGGTCTGCAATGCGGTCTTTCTGTTCGGCATCTGGGTTACCGGCGTCAATTTCGAGCGCTTGGTGCGCACCCCCGACGTATTCAGCGCGCAACACGACATCTGTCTCCGGTTGGCGCACCGCAACATCCCCGGTACCACAAATCCCGTGCAATTCTGCTCGGAGTGGATCAACCTCGCTGATTCGACCGGGCAAACCCACAAGGTTGAGAAAGAAACGGAGATCAAGCAGGCGGCCGACGGAAAGTTCTATCTCGACTATGGTCCGCTGGTGGATTACCGATTTTTCGCCGTCATGGCATTCGTGATTGCGATCCTGGTCTGTGGAATTGTGCTCAAACGACACGTGGTCAATCGCTATCGTATAAAATTGGAAGCGGCTGCCCAGCGTGCAGCGCCGATTCCTTGACCTCATAGCAGAAGGGGAGAGTAGCGTGGGCAAGAAATACGTCTATTATTTTGGTGACGGGAAAGCCGAAGGATCGGGAAATATGAAGGAGTTGCTCGGCGGCAAGGGAGCCGGACTCGCCGAGATGACCAATCTGGAAATTTCGGTCCCTCCCGGTTTCACCATTTCAACCGACGCCTGCGTCGAATACTACAAACGCGGCAAGGCCTATCCACCGGGCATGATGGAGGAGGCTCTCCACGCTCTGAAACGGGTCGAGCGGTCCATGGCAGCCGGCTTCGGAGATGCAGACAATCCGTTGCTCGTGTCGGTTCGATCCGGCGCACGAGCCTCCATGCCGGGCATGATGGATACGGTGTTGAACGTCGGGCTCACGACCACAACAGTGCAAGGTCTGGCGGCAAAAACCCGGAACGAGCGCTTTGCACAGGACAGCTATCGACGTTTTATTTCGATGTTCGGCAGTATCGTGATGGGAGTCAGTCGAGAGCACTTCGAAGATATTCTCAAACATAAGAAACAGGATCTCGGTGTCACCCAAGACACGCATTTGGACGCGAAAGCGTTGAAAGAACTCGTGGTCAGTTTTAAGGAGCTCGTGCGGGAAGAAACCAAACGGGAATTTCCGGACGACCCCCTCGACCAACTGCGCATGGCCATCAATGCGGTATT
>DAISKX010000566.1:0-3100 GCA_036820725.1 Nitrospiraceae bacterium | reverse complement strand
GGTGAGGGGGCAACCCGCTGGACTTGTGAAAGGAATCTTTCGGACACCGCACTAGCTGGGAACGTCTCTCCGCCGGTCGCCTCTGAAGATTGAGAAGGTCAGGAGTAGTTCCCCGACCCAGCGTTCTCCTCGGTCGAACGGGCGGCCCTTCCGGTTTGGCCGAGAGGCGACCTGGCTCCCTCGTTTGTTCCCCGAGAGTCTGCTTGTCCTCACGGTGGCGCTACGTGTGGTCGACTCCGGGTGCATGACACCCGGTGCGGAGTCCGGCGCGGTGGCCTTGTTCGAATCGACCACGACCGCGTCTTCCGTCGGAACGATGCGTGAACCGGTGGCATTGGCATAGACCTGCGTAAATTCCGCCCCAAAGAGAAAGATCTGCGCCGAATAGTAGACCCAGACTAAAAGGATCACCCACGAGCCGGCGGCGCCGAATGCCGATCCGACGTCGCTCTTGCCGAGATACAGCCCGATCGCAAATTTCCCGACGGTGAACAGGAATGCGGTGATTACTGCGCCGACCCAGACATCGTTCCAGGCAATTTGCGCATCGGGCGCCCGCTGAAGCATGTCTTTGATGACCCCCGCGCGCTCTGTTCACCGGTCAGGCTTGCCACCCTGTTGGAGTATGTACCCCTGTGCGGCTTTCCTGACCGAAGAACAAGCCGATCATCGCAATGATGATCGCGAGTAGGGGAACGATGCTAAACACAGTGTAGTAGGCCAGCGCGGCTCCAAGTCGCGGAACCTTATCGGTGCTCCATTCATCGAACGTCTGTTTGACTAGGCGCCACAATGTGGCCGGACGGGCCAGTATCGACACACTCTGTCGCATAGTTCGAGAGCCTCCTACAATCCATGTTCAACGCAGGGCTGTCATCGGAAGACCATCCGAATCGACACTCTCTGAATCATTCGTCATCTATCCGCCGACTATCACGCTCATGATCGCTCAACGCGGTAGATAACGATGAGGCCTGGACTCCTTGTCTCATGACCAGTCCTTATCGCTCAAAAGATTGCATTACCGAATCACTGTATTCAGCGCCATCTCCTCCGAAATGGTGAACTAGGGCTAGCCCTAGCTATGTTGGTACGCCTGCAGTGTTAGTGTCGTCATGCATTCGTGCTGTCAAACAATTTACAGACCAAGAGGAGTATCTCATGGCTAAATCAGCAATCGTGCCCGGCGTGATAGAAATGCTGAAGGAGGATCATGACAAGGTGAAGGCACTGTTCGAGGAGTTTGAAGAGGCCGATGGTCAAGAGAAGGGCGAGATCGCCAAGACGGCCATTCAAGACCTGGAGGTCCATGCGGACTTGGAAGAGAAGTTGATTTATCCGGCGATCCGCGCGGAGATCGACGAAGACGACATGATGAACGAGGCCGTGGAGGAACATCACCTCGTGCACGTCCTGATTGCTGAGCTGAAGAAGTTGAAGTCAAGTGACGAGAAATTTCAAGCCAAATTCACCGTCCTGGGCGAACTGGTCAAACACCACATCCAGGAAGAAGAAGGCGAGATGCTTCCGCAAGCCGAAAAGGCGAATATCGACTGGGATGAGCTCGAGACCCGCGTCATGAAGCGCAGAGAGCAATTGATGACCAAAGCCTTCTCGAGCCCAAAAGGCGGCGGTCGTTCCACCTCCAAAAAATCCAATCGTTGACCAGGTTCTACGATGCCCAAAGACCGTTTGAAATTAAAGAATGCCAAGGTTCGGTCGCCCGGGCAGAACGGGGTCGACGCACGTGGCAGCCCCTGACGAGCAGCCAAAGACTATGGATCAACGATGATCAGAACAGTCTGAAAGCAGGCGTACGCGGTCCGTCACTGTTGGAAGATTGTATTCTGCGCGAGAAGATCACCCATTTCGACCATAAGCGCATTCCCGAGCGTGTCGTTTACGCTCGGGGTGCGCGGGCACAAGGCCATTTTTAGGTTTATAAATCGGTCGCTTCGCTGACGAGGTCCGCGTTTCTCCAGGACTGCGAACAGCATCGGCATTGGGCTCGCGAGACCAACCCGCCTTCCCGGAATAGAGGCTGATTGCGCGGGCGTCTCTTGGTTGGTAGTACGTCCCACCGTCCAGTTCAACGCCGAATATTTTGGGGACATCTCATCTCCTCATGCGCAAAACCTAGCCGACTAGTTTTGAAAAGCATTATTTTTCCAACCGCTGAATGAATTCCGCGTAACCTTCCTTGGTGATATACACCTGTACGTCATCCCCCTGTTGCACAGTATCTCTATGCGTGCGACCATCCACGTAAAGCGTACGTTCATTTCCACTCGGTTCTCTGAGCACGTAATGATCGCCCTCGATTCTGATAAGTTGGCCTTTTACGCCATCCAGGCCGCATCCCATTGCGATGAAACTGAGCATCACACAATGGGCCGCAATCAACAGTCCTTTAGTCCATCGCATAGGTATTCCTCAGCGTCACGATCAACGAAACACATCGAACAGGGCTCGAAACCCTACTTGGATCGTATAATTCCATCCTGGTCCGACTTCAGCCCCTGACGAGAGGCGTGTCTGTTCCGACCCATCGCGGACGCCTCGAAATACGAGGTCCACTTGGGTATTGGCAGTTTTATACCATCGCAATCCTGTTTGAAACGCGGGAAACTTCTCTTCATAGCTGAACGGATCGCCGTTAAAGACTTCCCCCAGAAAGCGGATCTCCCGGGAAAAGGGCGTGATCACTTCAAAGGCCGCCGCCCAATAGAGCTTGCTGCGATAATGAGCAGGACCCGCATCGTACTGCGATTTGATGCCTAAGTTAATATGAACGGCCAAACCGTTGTCATAGGGATCGGTGCTGTCTTCGGGAGTGAATAAAAACCAACTTGCGTGGGCCATCGCATACGAATTCCACTGTTGACGATTGCCGCTCAGCGGAAACAACGACGCGGCAGCCACCGAAATAGACGGGATGGCTCCAAATGACCGATAGATGACATACTTCGGCTGAATGAGCATATCCAGCGGTCGTGCCTGATCCGCTTGATACGTAAACCCGAAGCCTCCGGCAATGATTTCCAGGCGGTCAGTCAGGGACATGCCTTGAAGGGCGCGGGCTTCAACGGTGGGCTTGTCT
>DAISKX010000565.1:0-3130 GCA_036820725.1 Nitrospiraceae bacterium | reverse complement strand
ATAGCCGGTGGTGGCGAGCCAGGAAATTGTCGGAGGAAGAATCGAGACCACCAAGGCTTCCCAGAACGACAACGCGGGATGGCGTACGCGCATGTAAACCAACGTCCCTCCCACGATGGCGCCCCACATGAGCCAGGGGAACGGGTTGTGCTTGACGGGGCTCCAGGTAAACTCCCATTCACACCACGCATCACCTCGTGCCGCGCAGGTGATGTCTCTGACGGTGGCCGGCGCGACACCATGGACCTGCTGCTGCACGCGAGCGATGCTGCTCTTGCATGATTGGCAGATGACGTCGACGCAACGCCTGCGATAGGGACCGAACTGCTTCAGCGCCTTGTCGGTAAACTTCATCCGCAACACGGCCGACCGCTTCGTCACCGTTCCCACTTCGAACTCCAGCACGCCCTTGACGTATTTGCTGCCGAAGTAGGGCCACATCTTGTAGAGCTGCTGCGTGGAAAACGGCCGGCCGAGAATCTGGATGATCGGCGGGACCTTCTTATCCCTTCCGACATTGACATGGAAGTCGGCATCACCGGACAACCGTTCGCAGAATTCGCGCAAATAACAGACAAACTCATAGGAGTAACTGTTCCAGACGTTGTTCAAAAAGTCCGGTGTGACATGAACGGATGGATCGGGAATCCGTTCATTCAAGAGGGAACACAGTTTCGTGATGGCCTGATCCGCCTGAGCGGGACCATGACGTCGGGCGATCTCATCGTGCAAGTATTCGACATTGGACTGAACGATGACTCCGCTGATGTCGTCGATGGTCCTCCCCTGCTCATCGAGACCGAAGGGCCGAAATGCCATCAAGGGTTGTTCGAGAATGCTGTGATCTTTGGAGAGCATCTCAGTCATGAGCGATGGTGGGTTCGTCGTTGCCGTCAAACGTCATTGGTCAACCGGGGTTTGTCGTTAGGAAGACATCAATCGTCATTCGTCAACCGATTGTGTTCGTCGTTCGTCTCTCGTGAAGCGTATCTCGTCACTCGCCTAGCGCCCCACGTCAATCGTCACACGTCAGCCGAAATCGAGAAACAGCGCTCCACTCCTTCACGAATGACGGTTGACGGGTTTCCCACGCTTCACGCATGACGGTTGACCGTTGACGTTTGACGAGATATGGGCAACGCTTCACCAGGCCTATCGGTTGGGCCCTTCCAGATCGCGGCATGGGTTGGTCTGTTTCCACTCCACATCCTCAAGATCGCAGGTCTTGAGGTATTCGAGAAGCGCGAACCGATCCTCGGGAGGAATTTCGCACCCGAGGACGCCGGGCTCCTTGTGTTCGGCGGCGCATCCGGCCGTATTGGCAAATTGGTGACCGGCATTTCCGTTTGCCGGTAATGCGGTCTTCAATTCGAATCCGCTGAGCGGGTCGCGAAGACCGGGATTCCCAGTGCATTCCTGCACCACAAAGCCGACTTTAGTCGGATCGTATTCCATGGTCGGACTCAGAAAAAAACAGGTATGGCGCTCTTTGATCGGCGACAATAGTTCGTAGAGATTGGGAACGGATCCATTGTGTAGATATGGCGCGGTGGCCCACACGGAGACATGCGGGCGGGCTATGTAATGAGATTCTGCCAGCCATTCATTTGTGATACCGGCGTACTCAGGGTCCCCGGCGACGCCGGCACGGGCCATGATTTCGTTGATGATGAGTTCCGACGCCTTGTGGGCGGGGAGTATAGTCTTGCCGAACGCCCCGGTATCCACCCGTCGTCGCCCAAAATTCTCCAGGTAGAGTGCATCGGTCCCTACCTCCTTCTGAGGGATCATTGTGACCTTGAGGTGCTGACCGCTCGGCAGAGGGGACGGCAACGGACCGGCGATGTGACAGTGCGCGCAGAGGTTGGGGATCTGTTTGGCCGGATTGCCGTGATACAGGTCACGCCCTCGAGCCGCCTGCGCCCTATCAATCGAAGGGAACTCGGCGGGCCAGCGCGGCGGTTTCAACTTCCTCACCAAGGACTCCAGCGTTCTCAAATTTTGGATGTCTACCGATGACCTGAACGGATCCTCCGGGTCCACAAATGGAATGAGCGGATTCGTCGGGCGGACAAAGAGGTTGGCATTCACCCCGATGACTTGTGCGATGTTGCGTCCAAGCGGATGTTCAATGGAGCCGCTCCACTGCACCCAGTCATACCGCCAGGCTCCCCACAATGGAGGAATGCTGACCGGTGCGTTGGCCGGGCGGATATTGTCCGAACTCAACGGGGAGAAGACGAGATTACCCCCTCGTCCCAACGCGTCGAATCGACCAGGGCCCCAGAGAGCCGGCGATGTATCGCGACCCGAGCGATGGATCAGGCCGACCAGAAACATGCGAAGTTGAGTGGCGAGCTCTTCTCGGGTCGGGGCGGGAGGGGACGCGCGTTCTTGCGATCGCAGACGTGACACGAACGTGTCGAACTTCGAGGGGTCTTGGAGTTCACCGAGCGCTTCGACCAATGCCTGCACGAACCGTGCATTGTATTGGAGCGACGGTCCCCCCTCGATGCGAAAGGTCTTCCCTTGAAAGCTGAACTCGCTGGTATGGCAGAATGCGCAGGTGATGCCGAGTTGCGGAGTGGAAATTTCCGGGCCGGTCGTCTTCGTCAATCCGACCGGCAGGTGGTCCGGATGGTATGGATCAGGCAGCACGCCGAAACGAGGGAAATTGTTTTTAAAGGGCTCCTCGGCGAGGGCGAGAAACCAGTCGTAAGGAAGGAGCTGCGTGCCCGGTGAAAGATGATACCACTGCTGCCGTTCTTCTTCTGTCCAGCCGTTTGGCAATGAGACGGATGGAGCGGACGGGTGAGGAGGACGGATCTCAGGCGCCTGACAACTCATCAGGCCGAGGAACAAGAGCACGCTGCTGACGGCGACAATCCTACTCGGTTTCAGGGCCATAGTATGATCTCCCGAATCCGCACCGGCTTGTGTTAGAGCTGCGTGATACTCTCTGCTCTAACCCGGTACAGTATATGCCCGATCTTTTTCGGACAATCAAACTGTTTCAGCGAAATGGACGTCATGCTTAGTGTGGAAAGTCCAGCGGTCGCCCCTCACCGTCTCCTCTCCCCCGTTGGGGGAGAGGGCAAGGGAGAGGGGGAGCGGCCTGGCGGATCAATCC
>DAISKX010000564.1:0-3136 GCA_036820725.1 Nitrospiraceae bacterium | reverse complement strand
ACCTCCAGCAGTTCGAGACGATCACCGAGCACTTCCGGACCGTCCGCCGGAAATACCGGCAGTTCGAGAGCGATTTCACGGGCGTCGATGCAGAAATCCTGACCTCCCAAATTCCGGGCGGCATGCTGTCCAACCTGGCGGCTCAACTGGCGGAGCAGAATGCGCTCGACCGGATGAAAGAAGTCCTGGATGAAGTTCCGCGCGTCCGGAAAGACATGGGTTATCCGCCGCTCGTCACCCCGACAAGCCAGATCGTAGGCACACAGGCCACACTCAATGTCCTGACCGGCGAACAGGGCGACCGGTACAAAGTGATTACCACGGAAACGAAAAATTACTTCCTCGGCCTCTATGGCAGAGCTCCCGGCCCGGTGGATAAGGAAGTGATGGCCCGGGCCATCGGCGACGAAGAGCCGGTCAAGGGCAGACCTGCCGACCGGCTGGATCCCGAGTTGGACACGATCAGGAAAGACCTACCGCCGTCCGCCACGTCGCTGGAGGATCAACTGTCCTTTGCGCTCTTTCCGGCCATTGCACGGGACTTTTTCGAGGCACGGGAACGAGGCGAATTACAACCGGACCCGCTTGAGTCCTCTCAAGTCAAAGGTCCTGCCGTCGCACACGAGTTGCACCTGGCGCCTGCCGAGTTCAACATCACCGTGCATGGAGAAACGTATCATGTTGTTGTGTCCGGGTCGGGACGCAAATCGGACGGACGTAAGCCGTATTACATCCGGGTCAACGATCGTCTGCAGGAAGTCTCTCTGGAACCGTTGCAGGAAGTGCTCGCAGGGGTGCCCGAGGCGCCGGAGACCGGGAGCGCGGCCAAACCCAAGCGTCCGAAACCGACGAAACCCGGTGACGTCGCGCCACCCATGCCGGGACGCGTGGTCAAGGTCCTTGTCACCGAGGGCAGCGCCGTTGCCGCGGGAGATCCGCTGCTCATCATTGAAGCGATGAAGATGGAGAGCCGGGTCCCCGCTCCGATGGACGGCCGCGTGACAGCGATCCTCGTCACGGAAGGCGACAACGTCAAGATCGACGAGACTCTGATTCAATTGGAGTAATCGGTGAATGCGCCGGAGGCGTTCGCACAAATTCTGCATGTTGCGACACGCCACACTGCCACCGCAGTTCTATTCGCATCGGTACTCATGAGCAGCTGCTCGTCCCGCTCGAACATCCCTCCTTGGTTCGATTCCATCCACCGTCTGCCGATCCATACCGCCTCGGTCCATGGGCAACACCTGGCCTATCTCGACCAGGGACATGGACCGCCCGTCATTCTCCTTCATGGATTCGGCGGCTCCATGTGGCAATGGGAATACCAGCAAGCCGCCTTGTCGGCCCGGCATCGAGTCGTCACCCTGGACCTGCTCGGATCCGGCCTGTCCGATAAACCGGCGATAGATTACAGCCCGGATACCCTGATTGAGTATCTCCGCAGCTTCATGCACGAACTCGAACTGGAAGGCGCCACTCTGGTAGGGAATTCCATGGGCGCCGGACTGGCGATGGCCTTGGCCCTCACCGATCCGGAAAAGGTGACGCGACTGGTCTTGATCAGCGGACTGCCGCCCCGCGTTGAAGAAACCCTGGCCAGCCCGATCATGAAACGGGCGGTGGACCTGCGCGTCCCGGTGTGGCTCGCCGAGTTCGGGAGTTGGCTCTTCGGTACCCGTCCGACGGAAAAAATCCTCAAAGAAATTGTCTTTGACCATACCCTCCTGACTCCCGCCGTGATGGAACGGTCCAATCGAAACCGCCGCGCGCCCGGATTCATCCGGCCGCTGATGTCGCTCCGGGATCATCTTCCACAATGGGAATCCAGATTCGCGCCCCGTCTGAACACCATCACGCATTCAACATTGATCCTCTGGGGTGAGGAAGACCGGCTGTTTCCACCGCAAGTGGGCCATGACCTCCACAGGTTGATTCCAGGCTCCACGTTGCACCTGATTCCCAAGGCAGGTCACATCCCGCAATGGGAGCGGCCGGACATCGTGAACGGGTTTATTCTGAGCTTTCTCGAATCTTGACATAAGCCCACAGCCAGTACATAAACTGTCAAAAATCTATCGTACATCATACAGACTCATACGAGGTCATATGAACCAGCCATCTTTTTCGTCCTTGCCGGCTTCTCTTGTGGCTCTCGCTCTATTCGCGCCCGCCGGGTGCAGCACTGCCGATCCCACGCCAGGTCTCGACTTTCCGTATAAGGTCATGCCGGTTGCAAATGGTACCATCAACGCAGGCGAGGGCAACAACGTGCTCTTTCAAGGCAAGCCGTTGAGGCTGTCCGGAATGGGCATCAAGGTCGGAGAAAAGCTGCGTGACGTCAAGCTGACTCAAGTCGATCTGGCACTCGTGAACGTCACCGACACGAAGGGGAAGGGGAAGGTCCGGATCATCAGCGTGGTCCCCTCCATCGATAAAGAAGTGTACGAACAGCAAACCCACTACCTGTCCGAAAAGAACAAGGGCTTAGATAAGATCGTCGAGTTGATCACGATCAGCATCGATACTCCGTTTGCGCAAAAACGCTTTGCCGAGGAAGCCAAGATCACCAATGTCACCTTCCTGTCGGATTACCGGGGAGCGGACTTCGGAAAAGCGCACGGGCTCTACCTCAAGGATCCACATGTCCTGACGCAAGCGGTCATCGTAGTCGATACCGCCAATGTCGTCCGCTATCTTCAAGTCACGCCCGAGCTGGCCCAACTGGCGGATATGGACGAAGCCTTCCGCTTCGCGCGCACCTTGGTGACCGCCAGCTGATTCGAGGTAGATCGCGGCTTCTCGATCGGAGCGAAACATTGACCAGCGAGCGTTAATTATCCGTCTCGAATGAACTGTTGTTCGTTCACCAACGCCTCCTCTGGCCTGTCGCAAGGGAAGACAACGCAGGCGTTTGCGTTTCGGTACGCCGGCAAGACGAAGTTCCGAGGATCACGGCGGGCGAACAGCTCGCATCGCGCAGTGGCAAGGAAACGATGGCCCACTACGACATGCTCGTTATCGGCACCGGCCCGGCCGGACAAAAAGCTGCTATTCAAGCCGCCAAACTCGGAAAGACCGTCGGCATCAGCCCACGCGGCTGAGCGGGGCAGCTGTGGTCGCCGACGATCGGGGC
>DAISKX010000563.1:0-3149 GCA_036820725.1 Nitrospiraceae bacterium | reverse complement strand
GGGAGGACTCGCTGTCTGTCAGATGAAGTCTTGAGCTATACACATGATGGGTAGTCGCTCATGCCCGACATGAGAGAGAGCCAGGCAAGGTTGGTCTGTTCCCGATCTACTTGTGAATCCACCCCGCGTAACTAGTTTCCTCGACCTCGAGTTCCACTCCCCGCTCCGCGTCCTTGACGATCGTCCCCTTCTGCGTTTGTTTTCGCCCTGGCTCGCAATTCCTTGCGAGCCCGTTGCGCCTCGGCTACCACCGGAGCGAGATCAATGCCCAATTGCTCGGCAATCTCCCCCCATGACTGTCTTTGCTTCCGCATATCTCCAATCTTCTGCAACGCCTGCGTAAGGTTCGGGTAGCCATTGGGAACCAATTTGTGAACCTCTTGTGCAAAAACCAGCCGAATCGTAATCTCACCCCATCCTTGTTTGCCTGCACGCAAATCCTCGACAAGGTGCGGATCAATCTTGAATTGTTTCCCGACTGCTTCCGCATGGGATATCTCAGGACGCCCGGCTGCATCCTCATCGAGCTCCTGTTTGGTAACTTGCAGTTTGATCTCATCGGAAGCCGGAGGAACGAATTGCGCATACAACGACACAGGCATAGTCAACAGCCATGCGCCAAGCATGCAGGCCATTTCTTGTTTCACCACTGTTCTCATAGCTTTCCCATCAATTGTGAAAGGTCCCTGTACCGAATCTGAGATGTCCAGTCGCGTGGCGGAATAGAAAACCATGCATCGGCCATCGCCCGGGTCACCGGATATCCTGAAAGAACGCACGAGGAAGGACCGGCAGGCCGAATTCAACGTGCAGAATTACAAGAATGACGCGCGCGAAGCTTCGCCATACTCCCATTTTGATAAACTTTCTCGCGTCGGTGACGACCGGTGGTGCAAGCAAGACCGGCCTCGTCACGCAAAGGAGTTTCTGACAGAATGCCACATCTTCGAGTATCGGCACATCGGGAAATCCGCCAAGACGCTCAAACAACGTCCGGCGAACGAACATCGCCTGATCTCCATAGATAACCCGGCTCCTGGTGCACCGGAAATTATCCAAAGCCGAAATCACTCGCAACCGCCAATCGGAACCGGAGAAGCGGTGCAAAAACCCGCCAGCCTCAACATGAGGATCATTTTCAAGACCATTAAGCCTAGTCAGACCATCCTCGGGAAGAAGGGTGTCCGCATGCAGAAACAGCAACCATTCCCCTTGCGCCTGCTTGGCCCCCGCATTCATCTGCGAGGCACGGCCTTTCGGGGCGGATAAGACCTGCACCCGCGTGTGTTGCGAAGCGATCTCCACCGTTTTGTCCAGACTGCCGCCATCAACCAGAAGCACCTCATACTGACCGGACAGGCCAAAGAGATGTCGGAGCATCGTCGGAAGTGCCTCTGCTTCGTTGAAGGCCGGTATGACGACTGAAATCATGGCACCAGCCAGGCGGGGAGGAACGTTCGCACGTCGGCAGCCCAAGCAGCCGCGTCTTCGTCGATCGTGTCAAAGACGTCGTGCAGCGTGAGCACCATCGCCTCGCACAGGCCCAAGTACTCTTGTGCGCGCTCGCGCACCGATTCCGGATCCAGTTCATTTGTCGCCAGTGCACGTTCCAATAGACGAAGACCAAACCCGTGATGGGCTTCCTCTTGCAACAGAAGCATTCTCCGAACCCGCCAGAACGGAGCCCCTCGTTTTTCCAGACCCTGTTCTATACGGGTCAAAATTGCTTCCCCGAGCCCCTCCAGAATCACCTGCTCCGCCAGGATGCTCTCGATGAGATCCCCGCGATCGAGGGCCTCCCACAGGAGAGATCGGAACTGTTCGAGCGCCAGCAGAACGGGCGAAGCGCTGACATGCCGTGGGGCCATCCATGCGATAGCCCCCTTGAACACATAGGCATGCATGGCCTCCTGGCGGGCCTGGTTGTTCAAAAATCGGCGGATGCCGAGATCGGGTGTCAGTAGCGCCTGCCGACGCGCGCATTCTGTCGCCATCCGTTCCCCATGCATGAGAAACGTCAACAGCCTGGCCATAGGGACGTTCTCATGAGGACGAATGATCATGCTGGTCCTTTCCCGGTGGTGTTCCATTCAGACTCCAGTCATAGTCGAGGAACTTCACGGTATAGGGCACGTTGTCTAACTCCTTCGCCAACTCAAGATCATCCACGTACTTCCCGACATAGCGCTGCAACGATCCAGATTGTTCGACGAAGTCCTCGGCAAACCATTCAAAGATTTTCGACAGATAAGCAATCCTTCGCTGGCGATCGAACCGGTTCCGCTCCGGATCGTTCACGAACAGGCGGGCAACGTGGTCCAACTGCTCATGAATGCGCTCTGGTTGATACGTCCATGACTGGAGGCGGGGACAGGAGGCGGATGCACACACGATGGCAAAGTGAATACGAGGGTCATGAAAAGGAATGAGAATCCGCTGTTCCAGATTATATAAATTAATGGCTTCACCCCCGATGGTGTACTCCCGCCCAATGAAGTAGCGATAGCGGCCCCACAACGTGAGCGGTGAATAATGGTCAATGATGCCCTTCATGGCAAGGGCATTGTAGGCATTGATCCAGAAGACTAGCCGATCTTCAAGGACCGGCAATCCATTCGGATCCACGCGGGCCAGCAAGGTCAGATACTCTGAGAAACAGCGGTCACCTTGAACACCGGGATAATCCACCAGACCGTCAATAACATGAGTTCCTAAGACCTGATTGAAGCAATCGTGAGAGAACTGCGTCGATGCGACGGGATGAGATGGGTGGAACGACTTGGGTACCGTCGAACAGGCGGCAAGAAGGACCATCACCAAAAGAGCAGCCGCTACAACGGCATTGATGATGTACCGTGACAGCCACACGTGTGCTTTCGCTCCCTCCGACAATCCATACCGCGCGAACACTCCATGTCTGTACCTAAACTTTTCTTCAACCCGCCAATCATACCGGCTCATCCGAATGATGTGTGCGACATCCCGCACGCTGCCGGGTAGTAATGGTGCCGCACATGACGCCATTCGCGGATTCCCTGCATGCATATGAAAACTCCTAATAGGCCAAGATGCCTCTCTAAACCCATGCACATTGAGCAGATTTGGACAGTCGTTTGCCGTTTTTTCTCCCGAGGCGGAGGGAAGGATTC
>DAISKX010000562.1:0-3153 GCA_036820725.1 Nitrospiraceae bacterium | reverse complement strand
ACTCACCATTCAGTAGTGCTCAGATTCAGAAGTATTGCCGATGCATGACAGAACATGCCGTGAGGTGGGGGATTGATTCAATCAGCTCGAAAGAAACTGTAGGAAGAATGATCACCGAAAATCATGGCGCATGCTTCACTAGCATCCAATAGTTAGACCCATCTGCAGGTTGGGACGTGCAGTGACCCGATATTTTTGACACGCGGTGGACAAACCCCTTGGCGATAAAAATTCCCCTTATCCCCCCGCCTTTTTGGGCTGTAACATCCATACCAGCCGCTCAAGACAGGTGGTCGTGCAAGTCTTGCCAGCTTTCTTGATTTGGATCCCGTGGTCACGCTGTCCTCCAACGTTATGAATTGCTGGTGAGACTTTCAGTGATGGTCCTTGCACCCACGCATCGCGCTGACGAGAGACTCTCCCCAGGGTGTGTCGGAGTTGCAGAGGTTCATCACGTAATCTGCAATGAGAAGGCATTCTTCTGGAGTGAGGCCTGAGCCGAGCAATGCTGGTGATAACAAGGTTTCCGATGCTTCAAGAAAGTCCTGTACTTCCTTGCGAATTGGAAGACCTTTCATCATTGACCTTCCCTCCCCAAACCCTTATTAGCCGCCAGATGCAGGCGGTATGTAGAAGCATATGCTACGCAACTTAACTGAATGGTGGCAAGTGCGAGATTTACGTACGTCATACATCGTCCTATGCCGGCTCGATGGGCGCACCTATCCCCAGCTTTCGCCCTAAAGAGGTTCAGGCCTGAAGGACCATCGCCTTAGTGCTCGATAAATGGGTTTTAACCTTCGCCTAATATCGCACTAATCTTTCCGTGTTACGGTCAGCAAACACAGGAGGGCTGCACCATGATTCAAGCCTATTGCCCGAAATGCGAGGCATTCACGCCCCTGACATTCGACGAGGCATACGATTGGAAGGGGACTCATCATCTCGCAAGGAATATCGTGTGCACCCAATGCTTTTCCACTCTGAGCATTCTGAGGGGCGACTCCCTAGGTGCACACGCCTTGCAGAAGATGGCTGAACTGGCATTTTACGCCTCACCCGCATTGCCATCGAAGACAGAGGCTACTCAGCACGCCGCGAAGTTTACGCGATCAAGCAAACGAAACCGTCGGCTCAAGCTTGTCCCTTGAAGGCAGGTCCGGTTCTTAATGCCCATAAGATTAGATCAAGGCAAAGGTCCTGGTTCAGTTATCCATTTCACTGGCAGTTTCCTGTTAATGCGTTAGGATGACGCTCGATGAATCATTCTCTCATCATCTCAGGAGTTGATATGCACCCCATTGGACTACGCGTCTATTTGACCGCAACCGCAATGTTCCTCGCCTCTCTGTTCGCCAGACGGAGATAACGCCACCTGTCTTCCAGTGATCGGCGATATTTTTGACTTGTAATGGACGAAGCGTCAGCCCCGGTTCCGCACATAGTTTCCCCCCTGGTACCCCCGTCATTTTGGGCCATAACATCCATAGCAGCCCCTTTCGTAATAAGGGTACGTCTGAGCATCGTTAGATGATCGCCTGAAGGATCGTGGAAAGGGAAGGAAGCCGTTAGGGTGTGTTTGTATTCGCTCTAGAAGGCATGGGGCGGCGCATTTGGAGGGACACTTTCTCACGAACCTTTGTCAGGTCAGCACGCAATTCACTAGATACTTCATCAGTCACTGCCGTCGCGACTGGTACGACCTCACGCGGAAGTCCTGTCACAGCACCATGGACCTGCTTAGCAAAACCCATGAGAGGGCCCGCCATCCACGATGACGGGCCCCTCGTGGCAAAGATGAAAGAGCTTTGACCCCACGTGCTTGCTAAGACCCTTGTTCCACCTTGAGAATCTGCACGTCTAAAACGAGATGCTTGCCTGCAAGCGGATGATTTAGGTCCACTTCGGCTGCGGTGTCCGAGAGGGCCGTAATCGTGAACGGTTGACCCTCAGGGGTCTGATAGATCGGACCGGCAGCCACATTTGGCGGCAACTGGTCTCTCCTGATTGTAATCCTCTTCTTTTGATCATATGGTTCAAAGGCCTCCCCAGCCTGAAGGTCAATGCGTTTGCGCTCTCCTGACTTCATCCCAGTAAGCGAGGCTTCTAGGGATGGAAGGGTCTGATGTTGCCCGGCCACATACTCACTGACCTTCTCTGGAAACCTGAGGTTGTTGTCGGGAACCGTCATCGTAATCGCGATCGTCACCTTGGCTCCTTCCGTGATCGGCATGTCGTTTCCTGCCTGTCCAGACAGAGCGGGGACTAAACCGCCCCCGACCAGGATTCCTGTTATCAATGTTGCTAGAGATATCGGTAGCTTGATGGGTTTCATAGGTGCCTCCCTGGTTGTCACACTTGTACGAGTGTATTCGCCCTGATCTCTCGGAATCAGAGTTTTTCCTGACCCAGGTATTCCTGATCTCTCACTCCTATCCTAAACCAGGCCTAAACCAGGACAGTCTCACTCTCTCATTCTGCTCTTGCTTGTCTGCCTTGCCGTGCGCATCAGCCCTCGTTGCCATCGCTGCTACAAAAAGGAAAAAACAGCCGGTGGTTTTGGCCATCCCCGATTCATGACACTGGTTGGCAATTGGAGCCTGCAAGACATGAACCCTAGACGCGACCACGTGACCTCATCGTGACTCCGTTTTAGGCCAATAAATAAGGCCATATCCAAACAAGGCTACTTCAGGCCATCCGACTCTCACCGCTGTACGAGCAAGCAAAACAGGATCACCTCGGACAAGATGTCGAGAATCGGACATTTCGTCACAGGCAGCGATCACGGTTGAGTTTTTGGCACTTGGGACAGATATAGGCTCACGTGTACAGACAAAACTTTTCTCAACGAACGGCGATATTTTTCACATATAGTGGACAAACGACCTGACCCGCTTCCGTCAATAACTTCCCCCCTTACCCCCCGCCATTTTGGGCGCTAACATCCATAGGGACATGGATCAAAAACAGGTGTTAGATAGGTGTTAGCCAGCGAGGCAGAACGGTACGAAAGCAAACAGATTGAAACAACTGGAAATGAATGGCTGAAGGGAGCTGACCCGCATGAACAAAGGGGACTGCCCATGTCATCAAAAACTTGAGCAATCCCCTGATGTCAGCTTGGGAAGCTAGGACTCTACCACTGAGCTA
>DAISKX010000561.1:0-3162 GCA_036820725.1 Nitrospiraceae bacterium | reverse complement strand
CATTCCAAGTATGACAGTAGGTTGCTTCATGTAGAGTACCGGCGCGGGAACTTGCCGAAACGAATTGGCTATGTTTCCTGACCTTTTACTTTTCCGCGGTGAGCCGCCAAGTCGTGAACCGCTGGATCACGAGGGGTTCCAGCAGCAGGCAGTTCGTCCTCCGCCCATCTGTCCGTGCCCATATCGCACATACCGTGAAAATGGCCTCCGTCTTCAATGCACACCGCCGGGCTGTGAATATCTCCGACCAAAATACCGGGCTTCTGTATTTCAACCTTCTGCAACGCGGTGACCGTTCCCTTCACCCTGCCGCTGATCACAATGGAACCGGCGGAAATAATACCTTTGATGATGGCGCTCTCGCCGACGATCACCGCACCTCCGGTATGCACCTCGCCTTCCACCCGACCGTCGATCCGAACCGTCCCGTCGAAACTGACAATGCCCTTGAAACTTGTTCCCTTACCCAGAAAGGTAAATTTGTCATCTTCCGCGACCACCTGTGCTTTCTTTTCACCCCACATAGTCGTCTCCCTTCGCACACCCCACGAGTGTCATAGGTCAGGGCGTGTTGACATGTTGCCGTATACTTTTGGCTTCCGACTTTGTTGGACAGGTATGTGCCGTTATATGTCGATGAGGCACATAGCGCGTGTACCGATAGACCCCGAACTATCCCGAGACGAGTTTCACTCCCGGCCCTCGAGCACTGTCGCGTGGCGCATCCCGGGTCGACGGCTGACTCATCTCGAGATGGCCGTTGAACACCACCCCTTCTTCCATCGAGATCAATGGGGCCTTCACTCCTGCGTTGACGACGGCCGGCGCCCGCAACTTCACTTTTTCTCGCGCACTGATGTCTCCGGTTATTTTTCCCTTGCAGACCACCGTACCGGCCGTAATCTTGGCGGTGAGCACCGCCTCTTCACCGACGAGCAACACGCCCTCTGTGTGTATTTCACCTTCCAGGTTGCCGTCGATGCGCACCGTCCCGTTGTAGGTAATGACGCCCTTGAAAGCCACGCCTTTCCCCACGAAAGCATTGATCTCTTCGTTACCTTCACGTTGTGCTATGGGCTCCTGACCTTCCATCTCAGTGCCTTCCGTTTGGGATGATTGACGCTTACCCTCTTGCTTATCCTTGTTCCACATCGATGTACCTCCTACTTGGTATCAGTTCATGGACGTACAGACAGCATGTGACTGCCCCGTTTGCGGGCAATCGCCTGCGGTGAGTCCTGAGGATCTGAGCGAACAAGCATTGTACCGAGATCATGCGCAAAAAGCTTTATGAAAAAGCTCCCTCTTCGTTCAAAATCTTTTCAGTCACTCCATCAAGTTCTTCCGGTGAGAAGTAATGGATGATGATCTTACCGCCGCGCCGGCCTTTCTCAACCGTCACTCTGGTGCCCAGTCTTTTTTGCAGGCGCTCCTCGAGATCGGTCCGAACCGGCTGACGCATGCTTCGCTTCCCGCTTCGCCGTGCCTGCGGTTGATGATGCAGAAGCTTCTCTGCTTCGCGTACGGATAACTGTTCCTTGATGAGTCGACGTGCCAGTTGAATCTGAGCGTCAGGCGTAACCAGCCCTAGAATGACTTTGGCATGCCCCATAGAGAGTTGCTCCAGCTCGACGAATTCCTGTATTTCGGCCGGTAAAGTCATCAGTCTGAGCATATTGGCGATCGATGATCGATCCCGCCCTACCTGTTGTGCAATTCCCTCTTGTGTCAATCCGAACTCATTTACCATGCGATGGTACGCGCGAGCCGTCTCCATCGGATTGAGATCGTCCCGTTGCAAATTCTCGACGAGCGCGAGGACCATGGACTCTTGATCCGTGCAGTTCCGGATCAATGCCGGAATTTTATCGAACCCCGCCAATTTGGCTGCTCGCAAACGCCGCTCCCCCGCGATCAATTCGAAAATGCCGTCTCCTTTACGCCTGACGAGAATCGGCTGAAGCAGACCGTTTTGCTTGAGCGATTGTGCGAGTTCGACGAGTTCGGCTTCGGAGAACTGTTGCCGCGGCTGATACCGGTTCGGGACCACCGAATCCAATCGTAGCTCCTGAATATCGCTCCGATCAGGTTCCACCACCGGCCTGGTTGCCGCAGGAAGCAATGCGTCGAGACCTCTACCGAGCGCTTTTTTCTCCATGGGTTGCAAACTCCTTCGCTAGAGACAGATAGGCCTGTGCCCCCGATGACGCCATGTTGTAAAGAAGAACCGGCCGGCCGTAACTCGGCGCTTCGGCCAATGTCACGTTCCGGGGAATGACGGTATCGTAGACCTTGCCGGTAAAATGGGACCTGATTTGATCGGTCACTTGTCGCGCAAGTGAATTGCGGGCATCGTACATCGTCAACAATATCCCCTCGATTTCCAGGTTGGGATTCACTGACTGACGAATCCGCTCAATACTTTCCATGAGACGGCCCAATCCCTCCATTGCATAATATTCGCACTGTACCGGCACCAGGACTGAATGCGCCGCCGCTAAGGCGTTGATAGTGAGAAAACCAAGAGCTGGTGGGCAATCCAGAAGAATCGTGTCGTACTTCTGGTCCATACCGTTCAATGCTGCCCGTAGTCGCTGTGCTCTATCTTCGACCTCGACCAGTTCCACCTCGGCTCCTGCGAGGTGAGTATTTGAGGGCAAAAGAAATAGGCCTTTCACTCCGGTCTCCATCGCAATTGAGTCTATATCATCTTTATTTATCAATGAGTTATATATAGTTCTCGTGAGTGATTTCGGGTCTACCCCAAGCCCGCTTGTCGCATTAGCCTGAGGATCGATGTCTACAAGCAGAACGGACTGCCCTTCAATGGCAAGAGCCGCTGCTAAATTGATGGAGGTGGTGGTTTTTCCAACCCCTCCCTTCTGATTAGCGACTGCAATCGTCCGTGACATCGACCTTAGACATCGCCCTTAGTATTGTTAGTATTGTTCCACGTGGAACATTCTATCGAGACCAAGATATGAGTGTGAGAACTCGCGATCCATATTCAAACGGGAGCTGGTATTTAAATTCATCCCTTATTCGTGCTCCCTCTGGAACTTCTGCATTAGCCATCGGTGCAGAGCGATAGACAATCCCAATACCCGTATCTTTTAATAATGTTGAAACTTGCTTGCTCCACGGGCCGATCTTTAAGGCTCT
>DAISKX010000560.1:0-3192 GCA_036820725.1 Nitrospiraceae bacterium | reverse complement strand
CGGATGACGCCGTACTGCACATGTGCCATACATGCTTCCGGCTATTGCTTTGAAGATTGGCAGTCACACGCTCCATCGACGACTCAAGAAATGTCCGATACGCGGCGAAAGTCGACACTTCGTATGGCACAGCTGGTTTCGGCTCGATGCTCATTCTATTTCCATCCCACACTACATTGTTGAAATACACCAATGTGACTTCGCCGGCCGACGTCATCAGTGTCCGCTTGTACGCAAGGATTCCAAAAATAATCGACATGAAATCGCCGTAGTAGTCTGGGTAGTTCGGATTCACGGTGGCATCCGCGGCGGTGAGGAGACATGCCAGTGAGTTCGAAATCCAGCCGTCTTGGGAAGTCTCTAAGAAATGGAGCCGGTCCACCGCGGAACCAGAAGAGACGAAAATCAGAGTCTTTCCCCGACATCTGCCACCGCTGCCCGCGATGATGTCTGTTTGATCGAACGCCCCGGCATCAAAGTCTCCTGCCCATGTCAGTTCTCCAAAAAACACATCTTGCACTTCCACCCGACTGCCGTGATAGACCTCCACATAGGACTGTCCTTTTGGGCAGCGCGCCAACCATGCCAGGGGGGGCCAGCTGGGGACCTCCGTGTAATGCAAGCTAATCATCTGAGCGACTCCTTAGGTGGAGCGTCACTACCACCAAACGCAGCGTATGACATAGAAACCGACATGCTTTTCTGATCGCCGCTACGTTGGTAGTTGTCCCTCCACTGGTTCAGTAAGGACTGGTCCGACCCTCATCGGTGGTCCAGTATTTGTTGATGGACTAGCAAACCTGGGATCGACTGATCCGTTGATTCTAATAGATCAGCTGAGTAGTCGAACCCAACATCGCGGGGTGAGGACGACATGTTGGTTAAGAGGCGCCAATGTTAGGCCAACCAATGGGTGCCTTTGCCGAACCGGCTCAACGCTAGACTCTACGCTAGGATTTTGACATCAGGGACGGGCACAATGAACTTACCACCGCGGTGGCGATACTCCGCTTGCTGCTCCATCACCTCGTCGACGAAATTCCACGCGAGCACCAAGACATAGTCGGGCTGGTCCTCCAACAAGCGGCTTGGCGCCACGACCGGGATGTGCACGCCGGGCGTGTACCGTCCTTGTTTCAAAGGACTTCGATCGACGATGTATTGAATGAGAGCCGGGCCGAGATCCAGAAAGCTCAGGAGCGTATTACCTTTCGCGGGAGCCCCGTACCCGACCACTCGCTTGCCTTGTCCTGTCAGGTCCTTCAGTGTCTGACGGACGGCATATTTGATGCCCTGAGTCTTCTCGGCGAAGCGGGCATACGTCTGAAACTGATCAATCCCTGTGGCATGTTCCATCTGGAGAATCTCAGCCACGCTATCCTTGGGCTGGGACTCTCCCTGCCGTTGTACCGTTACCCGGAGCTGTCCATGGTGTAGAGGTAAGCGCTCTGCATCGATCACCTGCATCTCCTTGTCCCGAAAGAGCCGTATCATGGGACCCAACGCCCAATAGGAAATGTGCTCATGATAGATCGTGTCGAAGGCCCCCTGCTCCAACATGTCCACCAAATAATGAGCCTCGATCACAAACGCGCCGCCGGGAGCAAGCGCCGTTTTGATACCTTCCACGAAATCTTGCAACTCAGGAATATGCGGGAACGTATTGGTTGCCGTGATGAGAGAGGCCTGTCCCCAGCGATCGACAATATCATGGGCCGTTTTCGAATTGAAAAATCCGACGTAGCGGTCGATCTTGCTATCCTGCGCCAAGGCTGCCAGGTTTTTCGCCGGGTCCACCCCCAGCGTTCTCACTCCATGGCGGGAAAAGCCCTTCAAGAGCGTCCCGTCATTGCACCCGATATCGACGACAAGATCTTTCGCGCCCAACCCACGCCGCTTCACCACCACGTCGCTCAAATCGTGCAGGTGCCGCTTGAGCGTGTCGGATGCCGAGGAGACATATAAATAATCTTGAAACATAGCGTGCGGCGGGACGGCTTCCGTGAGCTGGACATGTCCGCAGGTATGACAGAAGCCGACGTTGAGCGGGTACTTGGGCTCCGGCATGTTCAATTCAGTCTCCGAGAGAAATTTATTCGCCAGGGCGGTGGAGCCAAGGTCGAGAAACTCTTCAACGGTTGTCATGTCGCACACAATGCACCGGGTGAGACGGCGCCCCTGTGTGGAATCTTTATTTATTGATTCCATAGGACATTACTCCAGGAAGAGAACCTGCGACCCATGTGCTTCTGGTCCCACATTCACTTCACGCAATGAAGAAAGTGCCCGTCTCACGGCGCCTTGCCGTCCAGAAGGCACAACAAAGACCAGGAATCCTCCGCCTCCGGCTCCGCACAGTTTGCCTCCGAACGCACCGGCCTGCTTTGCCTGGTCATACCAGGTATCGATTTCCGTCGTCGTAATCGTACTGGCCAACTGTCGCTTCAGATGCCAGCCTTCCTCCAGCAGACAGCCGAATGCCTGCAGGTCACAGTGTCCATTGCTGAGCAACTTCTGCAACCGATAGGCGTGTTCCCGCATTTCCAGCAATGTATCCATTTTGTTTATCGTATTGGCCTTCTGTTCGGTCAGCACGGTACCGGCGTCGCGTTGATGGCCTGTCCAGAAGGCCATGAGGTTCTTGAATAGTTTTACCAACGTTCCATTGGCCAGGCGCTGAGGTTCCACGGTCACGCCGCCGCCCGGCTTAAAACAAAACAGATTCAAGCCTCCAAACGCCGCTGCATATTGATCCTGTTTGCCGATGGGCTGATTCAGACGCTCGATCTCGATATAGGACGCCTCTTCTGCAAGCTGGCCTGCCGGAACCCGCTCACCTCTGTAGGCATGCAGCGCATTCAGCAACCCGACGGCAAAACTGCTGGACCCTCCCAAGCCTGTCGATGCCGGCATATCGCCGACCGTGCTGATATAGATCGGTGGGTCGATCTTGACAAACTTCAAGCACTCCCGCGCAATCTCGTTCTGGATCTCATCGATACTCTGGACCTGCTCGCTCTGCGAATAGTTGAGGCGAATGCGCTCATTGAATACTTCCCCGTGCCTCTTCACGGTGACATAAATGTATTTGTTAATTGCGGTGCTCAGCACTGCCCCGTGAGTGCATTCATAAAATGCCGGCAAGTCGGTTCCCCCGCCGCAAAAGCTTACGCGCAGGGGCGTCCGCGTGAC
>DAISKX010000559.1:0-3200 GCA_036820725.1 Nitrospiraceae bacterium | reverse complement strand
CTTGGGTGATCTCTATCTGAGCGGATAGAGAAGTGACATCGGGAAAGCCCCGGACCCTGGTTACGCTTTCGTAGCCTAGGTCCGGGGCTTTCTTGTATGTAGAGTTTGAGTGTAGCCATAGCCGACTCACTTCATGAGAGCCAATAGCCGGTCCGTGCGCAGTTGCTTTTGAACGAGGATGGCGTGTATAAAATCGAATGGGTATTGATGCAATCATTTGATATTTTTGATACCTGGATGTTGCCATCATGAAAGTGTCATTGATTTTCCCTCCCACGTGGCATCCGTCACAGCCCTATCTCAGTCTACCGTCTCTCACGGGATTTTTACGCCAAGCCGGCATCGAGAACGTGTCACAACGGGACTTGGGAATCGAATTACTCGACAGGGTGCTCACCAAATCATATGGGACCGAGGTCTACCAACAGCTCCTCGATAAGCAACGACGGTTGGAGGGCGCCAAGAACGGCGAGTCGGGCCCCGGAAGTGCGGAGCATCATTCGCGTGTCGTCGAATCGTTAGACCGTTTTCCATACCTGATCGACCGGATTGAGTTGGCGAAGGAAACCCTCCGCAGCGAGGGCTTTTATGACATTGAGGCGTACCGTGACAGCTTGTTCCTGATCGACAAGTGGCTCGAGTTACTCTCCTCTTTGTATTTTCCCACCCGAATGAGTGTCGTTGATAATCAGTTCGGAAATTATTCGATCTATTCGTCAAAGGATCTGATGAAGGTCATACGTGACGAAGAACAGAATCCCTATATCGGGCTGTTCCGCGACCTCTTTGTACCCTCCATCGTGGACGAGCGACCTGAACTCATTGGCGTATCAATCACCGCGACATCCCAGATTATCCCTGGCCTTACGCTGTGCCGGCTCATTAAGGAAACAGCTCCCGATCTGCATGTGACCATTGGCGGAAGCATTTTTACACGGTTGGTGGACAACCTCCGTCGCTGTCCGAGTCTTTTTGATCTCACCGATGACTTTGTCGTGTTCGAAGGGGAGACCGCTTTGCTCGAGTTGGTGAATCAGATGAGCGGGCGACGGGACTTCAGTAAGGTTCCCAATCTCATTTATCGGCAGAACGGCAAGATCACGGTGAATCAGCCGTTCTACTCCGAAAATATCAATCAGTTGACGGCACCGAACTATGACGGATTTCCTCTCGATCTCTATCTGTCTCCTGAACCTGTTCTTCCGGTTCAGTTCTCGCGAGGTTGCTACTACAAGGACTGTGCATTTTGCGCGTTGACCCTGGATCATCAGAATTTCCGCCAGCGTGATCCGGGGAAGACTGTCGACGATCTCGAATGGCTGAAGCAGCGATATGGCGCACAATCCTTTTTCTTTACCGACGAATGCTTTGCCCTATCCCCGACCAAGCGCTTATGTCAGCAGATGCTCGACCGCCAATTGAATGCAAAATGGACCTGCGAACTCCGATTTGAAAAAAACCTGTCCCGCGAACTTCTGACCCTCATGCGGGATGCCGGCTGCCAAAAAATTGTGTTCGGGTTGGAGTCTTTCAATCAGCGCGTGATGGATTTCATGAAGAAAGGCATCAAACAGGAGTCGGTCCGCCGAATCACGGAAGATTGCGTGGATCTCGGGATTGCAGTCCACTGTTATATCATTGTCGGCTTCCCGACTGAGATTGAGGAGGAAGCGCTCGAAACGGTCAATTTCATCGTCGGCAACAAGAAATTGAATCAGTCGTTCGGATTTTCCTGCCAGCCCTGCCTGTTTGACCTCGAGAAGGAAGCGCCGATTATGAGTGATCCCGGCGGGTATGGGATCAGGCGCATCATGAGGCCGGCCGCAGAAGACCTCAGCCTCGGATTTTTTTATGAGGTGCAGGAAGGGATGACGCCGGTACAAGCCGAGCAGCTGTATCACCAGGTGTATGAGAAAGTCAGCGAGGTTGTCTGCGAGCTCCCGTTCAATTATTCAATGGCGGACGGGCTGCTGTATATCACCCGAGCCAAGGCTCAGGCTACCCAGGTCCCTCAACCGACGGGCTTCTAATTCACCGTCTTCGCCCATCGGTATTCCCCGCCCTTCCGACGTTGAATATCATTTTGGGAGACGGCTATAATAACGACTTACACCCTGGAGTAGAGAGTGGCTGCACTGGTTTCGACAATCGAACGCGCCACTGGCCGCATCAAGGACCAGGGGTTGCTGTTTGAATATACCGTCAAACTCGTTGTTCTGACGGCCTTCTTTGAGCTGATTTTGTATCGGCTCGTCTCTCGCCTAGGGATGCATCTCAGCAAGGTCGCGGCTCAGCATCCGTGGGTCGGGTCCGCCTTCCGGTTCCTTTCTTCGATCGGCTTTGGGATGTTGAATGTCGTGGCGATTTTTCTCTTCATTGCCCTGGCTGTCCTGGTGTTGAAGCGACTCCGTCAGTACAATTTTTCGGGCTTGAATGTAGTTATCGTGCCTGGCGTCGCGCTTCTCCTGCTGCTGACGGCAGGGTTCCTCATTGTTGAACCGGCCATGCTCGGGTCCATTGCCTACAACGTCATCAGTTTCGTCCTTCTGACCGTCCTTATGATCGAATATTTGTCCGGTCATCACGAGTGGGTTCAGCGTCTCTTGGGAGTCGCCTATTATCTAGGTATCTCAGGATGGTTGTATTATCAGATTTTGTCGACGACCTACGGATGGATGGGTTCCGTGGCCGCGCCGCCCCTCGTGTATGAAGCGAATAGGGCAGGCGAAGCCCTTATGGTGCTGTCCAGCATCATCGTGTTCTGGGCCTATGGTGGCGGCGTGTCTTTTTTGAGTCGCAACAAGCAGCAGCGACGGCGTGCGATCTGGTTTTGGTCAATGGCCGGAAGCCTGTTCGGACTGCTGTTGTTTTTTGATTATTTCCTGGAATTCTACAATCCGACCATGGCCCATTCTATCCGGAAGGCCAGTCAAGGGATCGGATGGATTTTCCAGATGGGGATGGGATACACATTTTATCTACCCTTTGCGCTCTATGTCGCGGGCCTGCTCTGTTGGGCCTATACTGTCATCAAGCTGATCAGCATGGGCCGGCTGGCCGGCTATGGATTGGCACTCATGTTCATCGCAGGTTATGCACTGCTTCTCTCCAATCTGACCATGATGGTGATTTTGGGGGTCATGCTGCTGACGATGGACCGGCAGAGAGGCGAAATGACCGAGCGGACATCAACATCAAAC
>DAISKX010000558.1:0-3215 GCA_036820725.1 Nitrospiraceae bacterium | reverse complement strand
AGTCGCCCGGAAGTGCTCAGCCTGTTGATTGACCGTACGCCTGCTGCCTATGTCTATGAACGTAGCGTGTACTCTATGTCGGTTGTCGAGGTAGCCGATGATCATTGCGCCGCGGCTGCCGGAGAACTGAGATGACAATTTCTAATCCGAGCGAAATCTCGTTTAATGGCATTTGTCTCAGCTTCGACAGCAAGAAGCGTTTCGACGAACTCGTGTCTGCACTACTTGGCCGACCGTCAGGTAGGGCTCATTGTTGGAAATATCATGATTGATGTCTTGAAGCGCAGCCATTGCGGAATGGGTAAGACGATCATGATGTGGGGACCAACCTAGTACCAGTCCTGGTGTCCGCATACGAAAAGGGCACGCGCGGCATTGGATTCGCTGGAACCCTGACAGTGTGCTCCGACAACAATCAGTGTCGCAGCGGCGGCGATCAGAAATGCCATGTTCACTGTTGCATAGCTCATTCTTCCTCCTTTGTGGGTGGACCGCACAAACACCTAGTGCGCACGCGCCGCACGACTTAGTTCCTGGATTTTGTTTCTGTCCATCTTCAAACTGGCTGCAGCGACGTTTTCTTCGAGGTGTTCGACGCTGGACGTTCCAGGGATCCACTCAACCTGGAGAAGGAGGGTGAGACGGCAGCATTGAGCCGCCTCACTTCCATCGCTATGACGATCAAGAATGTTCGGCCCAGGCTTCGTTCCCATTGGATGCCAATAGTCACCTGCCGGCGTGAATCATTGTCCGGTGGGTAAGACGACAGTCCCCGCGAGCAACCCATTCGCACTTTCATCGCGTGCGCCTAGAATTTTCAAATTGCAACGCAAAACGACTGCCTCTGCTTCTCGTTAGCGACCTACATTGAAAACTTAGGGTTCTAGGAGAGTACAACTTGGAGCCTTGCGGGATATTGGTGCTCTACGGGGCCGGGAAAAGGACGGTCGTCAAACGGAAGACTACAAACGCTTGTCAGAAATCGGAAGCCCCCTTCAGCTACCAAAGCAAGGTATTGCCAGCGAGGAATTAATTTGTGTTCTGCCCCTGGCAGAGGCAGCTGATCATATTATCGAGAGCCGGACTATTGGACGACTGGGCGGAAAATGATGCTCGCTCAACAAACTGAGGATTGAGGCGGGAAAGTGTCTCGTTGATGAAGATGGCCTGATGGCTCAACAGACCTTGCCGGAGCACTTCATGAGGCAAGGTATCCGCATGATACTGGCACACGCCGGAGAACGCCGGACGTTTTTGAAAGAATTCCTCCAGCTGCCATTCATATTCGAGGAGTTTCGAAAAATCTCTTTCCAGACCAAATTCCCAGTCCATATCCCCTGAAGCCCACAGGCCTTCGTAGCCGTCATTCAATGCCTGGTCCAAGGCATCATCAAGCGTTCTCAGCATTCGATCAATATCGAAACGCCCATTCATGAGATATCCTGTGTCTGACGACAGCGCAAGACTACCTTTCATTTCCTCATGCGGAACGTCGATCATGGCTGCGAAGAGATACGCTCGCATACCAGTAACCATGGGCGGTCTATTGAGATACAGGCAGCGATGATTCTCATTCAGCTTTTGCCGGATCAACGCTGAAAGCTGTGGCAGGTGCTGCGCAGGAGACCCTTTATACATGAGGCACTGGTGACGTGCGACTTGTTGCATGATGATTTAAGGGGTCATCGGAGTACTGTGTTCTGACTCCTACCAATAGTAATAAGTGTCAAGGAATTGTGCAATGATAATATTTAGGAACAAATACTTGTATTAGTAATTGGGCCATCTGGCATGCCGAGATACGAGGCCCGTGTCAGGTAGACTTACTAGTTCTTGGAAGTATGAAGCGAATAAATTTCAACGTTTGCCGTCATCGGCTGCCTTCACCCTTGGCAAGGTGACTGCTACGATTTAGGTGAACTGCCGCACGTCCGATGCGGCCGCGCGGCAGCTCCACACGCATCATGTTTTATCGGCCGACCCCTAGGACGAACAACACGATTATCAAGCTCAAGGGAACTCCTAAGAGCCAGAGAACAATCGGTACCATCAGATAACCTCCTTGGTGAAGATGAAGCAACCGAGCCTTCACATGGGCTTGCGAGATGATCGCAAGGTCATCGGTTCTCCCGAAGCCAACCATCCACCCAACACTCCGCCCATCAGTCCAAGCAGTAGGGCGGTCATCGCTCCCAGGGCGCTGTTTCTCGCAATCGCCGCGGCGCGTGGATCGGCCGCAGCGCTCGATACCGAGTTCACCCAACTCGGGGAGCCTGCCAGCCCTCCATACCAGGTGCCGAAATAGGAGCCGGCTCCCAGCGCCGCGAGTATTAGTAACATCGGCACGGCTACGACCCAGACAACGGCCCCATGCAAGGACGCTGTTTCTGCGCGTCTCACCCCTGCGATTTTTCCAGCAACCCAGCCGCCTACCACGAAGGACATAAATGCCCCCATCACACTGAACACCAGGGCGCCCAAGCGCACATCACTCCATTTATCGATACGGGCACCCGGACCAACCTCGTGCGCGCCTACTGCGAGCGCGACCAGACCGAGAATCAGCGCCGTCGCCAGGGCCGCCAGCGCCCCCACCCAAACCCCGGTCCAATTCACGATCCATGGCCTGGAAGTGTCTGTAGACATCGCCAGATGCATCGCGGTCTCCCGTACATCTACCGCTATTACAGGTTCTTGGATTGCCGTCATACTTCCCTCCCTTGTTTCCTAATTGACAACACACTTGCCATATCATTGTGCAGAATCACCTAAGATCTCTGTACTGGGCATTTCCCCTGTTATCACATCTGGGAGGCCGCGCGAGAAAACCAGGGGTCTCTTACTTAATAACTCGCGTCATTGGACGTGTCGGATCTGGATTACGAGCCAGTTGTCGTGTGCCAGTCGAATAAGAAAACCCTTTGCTGCCGGAAAGCGCAGGAGACGGGAAGCCTCCGCTGCATCCTCCAGCGATCTGGATAAGCGTCCCTGCATGGATGAAACCAGGTTTTCTGCGGAGAGGCCCATAGGGGGCCCTAATGTGGTAACTAGCCAAACGGCATCTATTGGCCTGTCCACTTCTGTGTCATCCATGGTGCGGCTACGCTGAAGGAGTATGTTTGCTTGAGTACCCGGGCAGAGCTAGTTCGAGGCTTTTTCAGCCTCACCTGCAGAAGCAGAATGGACAGCAACGGCGTCGTCGCCGGGCCGCACAA
>DAISKX010000557.1:0-3223 GCA_036820725.1 Nitrospiraceae bacterium | reverse complement strand
GGGCAGAACCGGAACTCACCACCTTATACCCCCGTATCGGTGACTGGTTGAAACAACGGTTCATCGGGTGGACGGCCTATTTCTTCACGGCGGACATGCGGTTCCCCACTTTGCTTCGTCTGTCCCCCTCACGCCGCGTGCCCCTCTTCAATGGCGCGATCGAATGCCGACTCTACGAATTTCGTGTCGTCTCGGGCAGCATGCGGAGCACCCGTCGCGCACCCAAGGACACCGCGTCCTCCTGATCGGGTTGCCGAACTCGTGTTCAGTTTCCTCGACATTCCGATTCACGCTGGCGAGTCATACCGCCATCATCAATCAAGTCTGTGCATCGTGCATGCCTTCTCAGGGCTTGACACGATTGGAGCAGACTCTTATGTTGAAGTTCGGAGGCCACACGAGTACCGGACACGTACATTCCTGATGAGTCTTTCAGAAATTCCACTTGAGGAACTGACGCCCCGCACGCAACAGGACCTCTCCCGCCGCCTGATCGTCGTCTCGAACCGCGAACCATACGAACATCGTCACATCAAGGCACGACTGACGTGGGAAAAGACGTCCGGGGGGCTGACCAGCGCGCTCGATCCGGTCATGCGGAGGTTGGGCGGCACGTGGATTGCCTGGGGCAGCGGGAAGGCTGATCGGGACGTTGTTGATCAGGACATGACCGTCGAGGTGCCGCCTGATGCGCCGACCTATCGATTACGACGCGTATGGCTGGAACAAAACGAAATCAAGGGCGGGTACCTCGGCTATGCCAATCAAGTCCTCTGGCCGCTCTGCCACATCACCTTGGATCGTGTGGCCTATCGCAAGGTCTATTGGCATGCCTACCAGGCAATGAACCGGCGCTTTGCCGACACGGTGCTGGATGAGTTGAAGCACCGACCCGGCTTCGTATGGGTCCATGATTTTCACCTGGCGCTGGTCCCCGGCATGATCAAGGCTTCTCTTCCATCTCAGGCTGTCTCCGTTTTCTGGCACACGCCATGGCCGGGCGCGGACGTGTTTCGCATCTGCCCCGATCGGCATGAATTGATCACCTCGTTGCTGGCCAGCGATATTTTGACCTTTCAGACAGCAGGTTTCGGACGGGCTTTCATCGAATGCGCAAAGGAATTCCTCGGCGCCGAAGTCGAAGTCACGGACCAAACGCTCCAGTATCGCGGTCACACGACCAGGGTGATGGCCAGGGCCATCAGCATCAACTACTCCTTACTCAGCGAACGCGCAACATCCCCTTCGATCGATCGCGTGATGAACGATCTCAAAAAACTGCACGTCTTTCATCCCGACGTCCGCATCGGGCTGGGAGTGGACCGATTGGACTACACAAAGGGATTGCTCAAACGTTTCTGGTCGATCGACGCTTTTTTTGAGCAATACCCGCATTACCGTGGACGGTTCACATTCGTTCAGATCGCCGTGCCCACGCGCGGGGAGGTGGAAGCGTATCGGCAGTACCGGGAATTGATTCGCGCGACGGTGGACGAGATCAACAAGCGCTACGGATTCGCGTCCAGTCTCGGCAGCATCAGTGCGACGCGGTGGCGGCCGATCGAGTTGCGGGAAGGCCGTATCGGCATCGATACGTTGGCAGCCTATTACCGGATGGCCGATCTTGCGCTGGTCAGTTCGGTGTACGACGGGATGAATCTTGTGGCAAAGGAATATGTCTCCTGTCAGGTGGATCACAAAGGTGTACTGCTGGTCAGTCAAATGGCCGGGGCCGCGGAAGAACTGACCGATGCACTCGTGATTAATCCATACGATGTGGAAGGTGTTGCCGACAGCATGAGGGAAGCGCTGGAAATGCCTTTGGAAGCTCGTCAGGAGCGGATGCGGCGCATGCGCTCCTACCTGGAAACACACGATATCCGCGCCTGGGCAGATGACTGCTTACGGGATGCGGGCATGTTGCCTGCCCATGAGACTGAAAAAGAGTGGTAAGGCTGCCTCGACCTTCCTGTCATCCCTGTTCCTGCTTCGCTCCGTTGATCGTGCACATCCGGGCCACGTCGAACCATACGCCGGCTTGGATTCTTCACAGACCTGCCACCGAACATTCTCCCGTTCAGCTGTGTGGTTTCGCCTTCCTCTCACTCTCTTCTCCATCCTATTCGTACTCCTCACCGGGTGCGACATTCTGCAAACAATACACTCGACCGGCCCACGCCAGGCCCCTCCGAACCATTCTCTCCGGCCATCCGTCATTGAACGCCTCCACCGGCTGATCCAAGCCGACCTATCGCGGTATCCCGGAGAACAGGAGAGCACAGTGTTACGCCATTCGACGGAAGCGGCCGCCAAACCCGCTCATTACAAGCCGGCTTTGGTCATGCAGATTCTCAGCGATCCATGGCCTCATCTCATCACGCTCGAACGGCACAGTCTGCTGGCGGCTGAAATGGCGGAAGCCGGCATCGAAGGCGTGCCCGCCGTGGTCGATATTCTGGAAGCCGGTTTGGACCGCACCGCCGTGTCGTTCTCGCCTCTGGCGTTTCCCACGTCCATGAATGGCGATGACCTGCTCCTCTTTTTCACCGATGTGCTTCAACAAGCCTACGAGGATCGGGAAAAGGCGTTGCGGAACCTGACGCCGGATGAGCGCCTGTTTCTTTTTGCCCAGGCTGCCTTAATCGTCGATCAATTCAGCCCGCATAGGTCGGAACTGACCGCTTCAGAGGAAGCGCTGAAGAAAAAGGAGCGTGAATTCGCTCGCCTGCTCGTGGAGCGGCTGGATTACGCCGGTCTCATCACCGCCGCGCAACGATTGACTCGCCTGGGCAACGAACACTTTCTTCGCCGACTCGCCGTCGCCTTCAGCAACCGGCATCCTGTCCCTGGCGCTATTCCCGGTGTCACGGGCGACGTGCTGTTCGCTCGCGAGACCTCGTATGGACTGGTCATCATCGGCGGCAACGGACCGAACGGCTATGAACTCGATGCACGCTTCAGTCTCGTCATCGATCTCGGCGGTACCGATGTGTACAGAGGATCAATCGGAGCCAGTCAGGATACCGATCTCGGCAATAGTGTCGTGATCGATTTAGGGGGAAACGACACCTATGAGGCGTCGTCGATGGGACTCGCCACGGGACGCGTCGGAGTCGGAGTCGTGATGGATTTGGCGGGCGACGATGTGTACCAACTGGCTCCGGGGTCCGGTGGGGCCGGGTTTGCCGGTCTGGGCATTCTGTATGACGGACAGGGCAACGAC
>DAISKX010000556.1:0-3235 GCA_036820725.1 Nitrospiraceae bacterium | reverse complement strand
GAGACGATTTATTCATCGTCTCGCGCACCTCATTATTCTTCGCGTCGCAGACCTCGCCTGGCGTCTTCACAGTTTCGTGACGAATTTTCATGAATATCCGGGTCAACAATCCTTGAGAATGTCCCAGGGCGTTGGCTATAATGCGCCCTCTTTTGATTCCGCTGGTCGTGTATCTCATGGGTGAGTGACTCAATGATTGAAAGCGACGTGTTCGTTCAGTCCCTCCAGGACATGGGGGTTAATTTCTTCACGGGTGTCCCGGACTCGATTCTCGGCGGGATCATCGCCGAATTGATGGTACGGCACGTGTATACGCCGGCAGTACGCGAGGATGAAGCGGTGGCGATGGCGGCCGGCGCCTATATGGCCGGGAAGATTCCGGCGGTGCTGATGCAGAACTCCGGGCTTGGCACCTCGCTGAATGCGTTGATCTCATTGAACCTGATGTACCAGCAACCGTGCATTCTGATCATTTCGTGGCGCGGGTTTCAGGGAAAGGATGCCCCGGAACATTTGGTGATGGGGCAGACCATGCCGCAATTACTCGATACGATGAAAATCCCGCATCGCACGTTGTCCGAACAGACCATGAGCAACGATCTGAAGTGGGTCGGAGAGACCTTCATGAAGCAGCGGATTCCCGTCGGCCTCGTCATTCAGAAAGGCGTCGTCAAGGGGTTGCAGCCATGAGGCCAGAAGAGGGAGCGATGCAAAGCCGTGCGCAGGCGATGGCGGCGATTCTTGACCTGCTGACGGATCAGCCCGTCATCATCTGTAATGGGTTTCCTTCACGGGAAGCGCACAAAATCACGGATCGGCCGACGCACTTTTATATGATCGGGTCCATGGGGGTCGCCGCGGCGATCGGGCTGGGTGTTGCCTTGTGCAAGCCGCAGAAGCAGGTCGTTGTGTTCGATGGAGACGGCAATGTGTTGATGGGAATGGGCACGCTGGCCACCATCGGCTCTCTGAGACCCAAAAATTTCGTGCACGTCGTGTTCGACAACGAAGTCTATGGCAGCACCGGCAACCAGCCGACCATCTCCAATGTGGTGCGGTTGGAGCAGGTGGCCAAGGCGGCCGGGTATGTCCACGTCGAACGGGTCCGCGAGCGCGAGGACATTGTCTACGAGTTCAAGGATCTGCTGAAAAAAGACGGACCCAGCATGTTGTTGATCAAGGTCAACGAACTGGCCGAAGATGTAGGACGGGTGTTGCACGAACCGCCGGACATTACCCGGCGATTCATGAAAGCCATTGAGTGACGGCCATCCGTCAAACGTCATCCGTCAAACGTCAGACGAGTGGCTGCGTGGGTATTGAATGTACGATTGACCATTGACGATTAACGGAGAATTACTGTGATTTTACTCAATCCCGGTCCTGTCAATGTCAGCGAACGCGTGCGGAAGGCCCTGCAACGTCCGGATATCTGTCACCGCGAATCGGAATTCTCCGACCTGCTCATGCGAATTCAGAAGAAACTGTTGCAGGCGTTCGTGCCCGCCGCCGAATCCGACTACGTGGCCGTCGTCATCACGGGATCGGGCACAGCGGCAGTTGAGGCTGCCATCATGTCGTGCCTGCCGCACGGCAAGCGCATGATGGTCATCAACAACGGAATCTATGGCGAGCGTATGTCCAGTATGATCGGTCTCCATCGATTGGGAGTGTCCGAATTAAAGCTCGATTGGTCGGCCAGGCTCGATCCGGAGCGGTTGCGTCTGGCGCTTCGACAGCATCAGGAGGTTCACGCCGTGGCGATGGTCCATCATGAAACCACCACGGGGCTCGTCAACAATGTGAAGGATCTCGCGGATGTCGTGGATAGCCAGAATCGGGTATTCGTGTTGGATTCGGTCAGTGGGTTGGGAGGCGAACCGCTCGATATTCCGGGTTCGCACATCTATATGGTGGCGGGGACGGCGGGCAAATGCATTCAGGGATTCCCCGGTGCCTCGTTTGTCTTGGTGCGCAAGGGATTCTTGGAGCGGATGCGAGTGTACCCCAAGCGATCTTGGTATCTCCACTTGACCCATTATGTGGACGATCAAGGAAACGCCATGGTTCCCTTTACCCCGGCCGTCCAGGTGTACTATGCGTTCGAGGAGGCCTTGGACGAGTTGTTGGAAGAGGGTGTGGCCAACCGTGTCCGCCGATACAAACGAGCGGCGAGCCTGATCAGGACCCGGCTGCAGCAACTTGGGCTCAAAACGGTGCTGCCTCCTGAAGTTCATTCCAATACCATCACCTCCTTTCATGTGCCGGCCGGGATGAGCTATCAGACTCTGCATGATAGGCTCAAACAGCAGGGCTATGTTATTTATGCGGGGCAAGGCCAGCTGGAAGGAAAGATCTTCCGGATCGCCAACATGGGTGCGCTCAGTGAAGAACAACTCCATGCCTTTCTGCATGCCTTCGAACAGACGCTCGAGGGTGCCAGCATCAGCATATGAAAGCCATTATCCTTGCCGCGGGCGTGGGTAAACGTCTGTGGCCCGTGACCCAGCATCGACCGAAGTGCCTGATTGAACTGGGCGGCCGCACGCTGATCCATCGATATCTCGAGGCCTTGGGCCGTGTAGGCGTTCGGCGGGCTACTCTCGTGGTCGGCTATAAGCAGGAGATGATTCGGGCGGCGGTCGGCTCCGAGTACGCCGGCGTGGCCGTATCCTACCTCGTCAATGAGCAGTTCCATCGGGGAAGCATTTCGTCGCTGTGGATCGCCAGGACTTCATTTGATGACGAACTCATCGTCATGGATGCCGATGTGTTGTTCCATCGTGAGATTCTTCGGCGGCTTGTCGAGTCTGCCTCGCCGAACTGTCTATTGATGGATGAAACCGTCAAACAGCAAGGCGAAGAATGTATGGTGGTGGTGGAGGGGGGGCGCGTCATTGCCCTGACCAAGAAGGTTCCGCTGCACTATGATTATGCGGGGGAAGGGGTGGGGTTCTTGCGCGTCCATCATGCCGACACCGCTCATATCGTCACGTCGCTCAAGGAACATATTGATCGCGACGAATGGAATATGGAATATGAAGATGGCCTTCTTGAATTTTTTCGGCAGGTCAAAGTCGGCCACGAGAAAATCGGCGGCTTGCCATGGACCGAAATCGATTTTCCGGAGGACATCACGCGGGCGGAGCGGGACATTTTGCCGAAATTGTAGGGACGGGCGTGAAACGTGCCCGTGTGAGCGCAAAACGTCAACCGTCAAGCGACATACGTTGAG
>DAISKX010000555.1:0-3238 GCA_036820725.1 Nitrospiraceae bacterium | reverse complement strand
CTTCGGTATGGTCACAGTCTTTATGACTGAAACGAAAGATACAAGTTCTGAGTTTTGAATTATGAGTTCTGAATTAGTGGAAAGCGTATCTCGCCAGAACCGTATCTCGTGAATATACCTCGACCAGTTCCGCAACGAGAGACGAACGTCGCTTCACGAATGATGCTGCTCTCGAGTAGATCACATCTGGCCCCCCTCGCCCTTCTGCTTTCGGTTCTGCTGGCTGGTTGTGTCGAACCGACGAAGCCGGACGAATTGTTTCAACTCTCGCCGGAGAGCAACCAAAACCGGGCGATGCAAACCCGGATGTTTGAAACCTCCGACGAGAAAGAGCTCCTGTCCGCGTCGGCCGCGGCCCTTCAGGACCTCGGGTTTCAGGTCGAAGAAAGCGTGCGTGAAGTCGGGTTTCTGCGCGCGGCCAAAGAGCGCAGCGCGCGCGAATATGGGCAATACCTCCAACAGGCGCTCATGTTGGTACTGTCGTTAGGAAAATGGCGAGGGCCGGTGGACCTGCACCAAAAGATCGCCGCCACGCTGATCGCACGTCCGCTCAATGAGGATGGAACGCGACGGGAAGTGCGCATCATGTTTTATCGAGTGGTGTGGAAAGGCGAGGGACAATCCGATCAAACCTATATTCCCCCCGGTGAGCAGAAAATGGAAATGATCCGCGATCCCGAAATCTACCAGCAATTCTTTGCCAAACTGTCCAAAGCCGTCTTCCTCGAACCGCACACCATCTAATGCGAGGACGCATGATTGAGACACGTTTAGTCGGAATCGCCGCCCTGCTGGCGGGGGCCATGGTGCTCCATGGGTGCACGGCGCCGGCCCCACGCCAGGAACTGTTCGCACCCACCGATGCGCAAATGAAGATCCGCAGCGCACAGAGTCGCACGTTTGAGGTGAAGGACCGGACGGTCGCGATGCGCGGCGTCATTGCGGCACTACAAGATCTGGGGTTCATCATCGAACGCGCCAACGAGCCGCTGGGGCTGGTCACCGCCGCGCGATTTGCGGAGCCGAACTATTATGACGTCCTCGGCGTGACGGTCACGGTGCGGCCGCAAGAAGACGGCAAGGCGTTGATCCGGGCCAATGCCATTTATAATAACAAGCCTATCGAAGATCCCAAGGTCTACCAGAATTTCTTCGCGGCGCTCGAGCGGTCGCTGTTCATCACGAAGAACTAGCCTGTCATGATACATTGCGTGACCCTTGCAGCCTATTGGCCGGCCTGTTCCATCATCGTTTTCGCCATGACCCTCGCCGGCTGCTCGCCATACGAATGGCGCCATCAGAATCAGTGGGAGGCGCGCGACCAGATCTGGCTCTCCGAATCCAGTCAGGTCAAGGTCCGTGCCGCCCAAAGCCGGGTGTTCGACACGACGGATCGCACCAAGATGCTTCAGGCGATTGTCTCAACGTTTCAGGACATTGGATTTGCAGTCGAAGTATTGGATGAGGAATTGGGTATCGTCTCAGGCAAGAAGTTTGAGGATTACGAGGCCCCGCAGTTCGGTGATCCCTCCTATTATGCCTACCGCGACGATGGACTGCTCATTTTGGCGAAGCAGTTTCGGTCATGGGGACCGTTTTATCATCGGAGCGACCTCGTCCGGTTGACCGTCACGGTGCGCCCGCGCGGAGAGACTCAACTCGTGGTCCGAGCCAGCGCGCAGTATTATCTGATGGCGATCGAAGACCCCGAGCCCTACCAAAAGTTCTTCCGCACGCTCGAACAGGCGCTCTTCCTGCAAGCAAATGCGGTTCAGTAGCTCCTTGCATTTCATAACTCAGAACTTATAACTCAGAACTCAACGGTTGCTCCTCGCTTTGAGCCTGCGGGACAGTGAGGTAGAACCGGCTGCCTTGCCCCGGCGTGCTTTCCACCCAGATTCGGCCTTGATGGAGTTCGACGAAATGTTTGGCGATAGCCAATCCAAGTCCGGCGCCTCGTGCTTCTCCTTTGGATGACGTGCCTCGATAGAACTTATCGAACACGTGCGCCGCCTCTTCCGGCGGTATGCCGCAGCCCGTATCAGCCACGCAGATCTGCACGAACCCGGTATTGCAGGATTCTATTTCGAGTCGAACCTCTCCACCCTCCGGGGTGAATTTGCACGCATTCTGAACGAGGTTGGTCAGGACTTGCGTGAGCTTGTCCTGGTCACCACGTAACAAGAGCCGTGTGTCCTCGATCGCCGCCCGTAAGGTAATGGTTTTCTCCCGCGCCAGTACTTGGAGATTATCCACGAGACTTTCGGTGAAGTCGCCGATCGGAAATGTCTTGAGAGCAAGTTGCACCGTCCCGGCTTCGATTTTTGAGAGATCGAGCAGGTCGTTGATCATTCGCACCAACCGGCTGAGATTGGACTGGATCCGGTCGAGATACCGCCGCTGCTTATCGGTGAGAGGTCCGGCGATGCCGTCAAGCAGGTTATCGACAAATCCGCTGATGGCAGCCAATGGTGTGCGGAGATCATGGGACACGATCGACACCAATTCTGATTTACGAAGACTGAGTTCGCGTAACTCCTCGTTGATCATTTCGACCTTTGAATAGAGCGCTTGCAACTGAGTTGCCTTTGCCTCCAGCTCCCGTTCCTGGCGATGAATCCGCAATTGATTTTTGATTCTTGCCAGGAGTTCTTCCTCGCTGAAGGGTTTGCTCACGTAATCGTCCGCCCCGGCCTCCAGGCTTTGCACGCGAGCTTCCATTCCCGCTCGGGCTGTGAGCAGAATGACCGGTATCGTGCGAAGAGAGTCGTCGCACCGGAGCGCGTTCAACAGGTCATGTCCGCTCATGATGGGCATCATGATATCCGCGAGCACCAGTGCCGGCATCAGCCGCCGTGCCTTTTGCAGGGCGTCCTCGCCGTCACCGGCGGTGCTCACCCGGTACTCGTCCGCCAACAACCGCATCAGGTAGGCGCGCATATCGGCGTTGTCGTCGACCACGAGGACCAATGGCCGGTCCTGGGTTGACACCTCCTGCATCTGCCCGGAGTCTTCTTCGGGCGGCAGGCCCCCAGGGCCGAGTGGGATGATCGTGTCTTCTTCGTCGATGGGAACGATGCTGTGAGATTCCACGACTCCCCGCGGGAGGGTGACGGTAAAGGTCGATCCCTCGCCGACGGTGCTCTGCACCGCGATGCGTCCTCCATGGAGGGCGACGATTTCCTTCGCCAGGGCCAATCCGATCCCGCTTCCCTCAAACCTCCTCGTGGCCTGTCCT
>DAISKX010000554.1:0-3252 GCA_036820725.1 Nitrospiraceae bacterium | reverse complement strand
CAGGCGAGACCGAACAGCCGGGTTGTACCGGTGAGATCGAAAAAACACGATCCTGTCTGCACTGGTTCCCATATCGGGGTATAGCGCCGCACTACTCCACAGAGCATCTGTTGAGCTTCATGCATGCGGGAAGGATTGGAAGAGAAAACGCGAAGGGCCGGGCACAGTCTGATGGCTTGTCGGATCGGCATGCCGACATGAACTCCTTCCTTGTGAGCTTCAAGCGAGACGGCATGAAGCAAGGCTCGCGGTTGATTCAAGGCAGCAATGCCGATCGGTCTATGACGGAGGACGGGGTCTGTCAGTCGCGCGAGGGAGATTTCCAGTGAAGGCACGGCAAAACAAACAATCTGGCGATCCATGAGCCGATTTACCGGGAGAACCGTCTGCTACTTCTTGCAGTATCTGATGACACCGATGACCAGCCCTTCGATACGCACCGAGTCCGTCGGTTTCATGATAAGGGGCTTCATGGTTTCATTGGCCGGGCGCAATTCTACTGTTGTACCCTTGCGGTAATAGGTTTTAATTGTGGCTTCATTATTGACCAGCGCGATCACCGTTTGGCCGTTCCGGGCCGTAGATTGTTTCTGGACAATGACCAGATCGCCCGGCAAGATGCCTTCGTCCCGCATGGATTCACCTTTGACTCGCAGGGCGAATGTTTCGCCGCGTCCCATCATGCCGGGTGGAACTTCCACCACTTCCGTTTGGGGAATAGGCTCAATGGGGTCGCCGGCTGCGACGATGCCGCTCAATGGAATCCGTGGGGCTGCAGTCAGATGGTCTATGGCAAGTTGAACGGCAAAAGGAATACGGTGAGTACCGATTTCATATCGTGCAATCGTTTGACGCGTGGTCCTAAGTCGTTCGGCAAGCTGTTCCTGCGTGAATCCCAGGCTCTGGCGCGCTTTCTTGAGACTACTCGCATGCATGTAACGAATCGTTACATGTCTTCATGAAATCTGTCAAGACCGAGTGGAACATCGCTTTATGTTAAGGCTCCAAGTCTTCGAGTAGCAGGGGAAGGAGCGTGTGGTCTTCTCTCAGTCTGCCTGGTAAGATGATCTCGGATCATTTCTATGCCTCCCTTCAAACTCGAAGCCCCGTTCAAGCCTTGCGGCGACCAGGCGCAAGCGATCGACAAGCTGACAGCCGGTGTAAAAGCCGGCAAGAAGCATCAAGTACTGCTCGGCGTGACTGGCTCCGGGAAGACATTCACGATGGCCAACCTGATCGAGCAGGTGCAGAAGCCGACCCTGGTACTCGTTCACAATAAGACGCTGGCAGGGCAGCTCTACCATGAATTCAAGCAGTTCTTTCCGCAGAATGCGGTCGAATACTTCATCAGTTACTACGATTACTATCAACCCGAAGCCTACATTCCGCAGTCGGATACGTACATTGCCAAAGATGCCTCCATCAACGATGCGATCGATCAAATGCGACATGCCGCGACGACATCATTGTTGCAGCGAAACGATGTGTTGATCGTGTCGTCGGTGTCCTGCATCTACGGTCTCGGTTCGCCCGAGGTGTACCATGACATGTTGGTGTATCTGGAAGAGGGGATGGCCATTCGTCGGGAAAAGATTCTCGAAAAGCTGGTGGAAATTCAATATGCGCGGAATGACACGGACTTTCACCGCGGCACCTTTCGCGCCCGCGGCGATGTCATTGAGATCTTTCCGGCTTCGTCTGAATCGAAGTCGGTCCGTATCGAACTCTTCGGGGATGTGGTGGATGCCATCCATGAGATCGATCCGCTCACGGGGAAGTCTTTGGGAAAATTACCGAAGGTGCCGATTTATCCCAATACGCATTATTTGATTCATCCCGATCGATGGGAGCGGGCATTGAACGGGATCGAAGAGGAGCTTGAAGGACGCGTCGCGTACTTCAAAGACCGTGGCCAACTGCTGGAGGCTCAACGTATTGCCCAACGGACCAAGTTCGATCTGGAGATGGTCCGTGCGATGGGCTATTGCCATGGCATCGAGAACTACTCCCGGCATCTCAGTGGTCGAGTCTCCGGAGAGCCGCCACCCACGCTCCTCGATTATTTCTCCAAGGGCTTTCTCCTGATCGTCGATGAGTCGCACGCCACGATACCGCAAGTCGGTGGGATGTACGAAGGGGACTCTTCCCGGAAAAAAACGCTCGTGGAATATGGCTTTCGCTTGCCGTCCGCCGTTGATAATCGCCCGCTAAAATTTGTCGAGTTCGAGCGAGCGCTCCAACAAGTGATCTATGTATCCGCCACGCCCGGCCCGTATGAGTTGAAGCACGGAGGCGGAGAGATTGTGGAGCAGATCATTCGACCCACCGGGTTGATCGATCCCGTCATTGAAGTGCACCCGGCCAAGGGTCAGGTCGATAGTTTGCTCGGAGAAGTGCGGGCGGAGATTGCCAAAGGCAATCGCACCCTGGTGACCACGTTGACCAAACGGATGGCGGAAGATCTCACCGAGTACTATCACGATCTCGGCGTAAAGGTGCGGTATCTTCACTCGGATATCAAGACGCTGGAGCGGGCGGAAATCATCCGAGATCTCCGGCGAGGCGTGTTCGATGTGCTGGTGGGGATCAACCTGCTCCGGGAAGGGCTGGATATTCCGGAGGTGAGTCTGGTCGCGATTTTGGACGCTGATAAGGAGGGCTTCCTCCGGTCGCACCGGTCTTTAATCCAGACCGCCGGACGCGCGGCGCGAAATATTGACGGGCGCGTCGTCTTCTACGGCGATACCGTTACGGATTCGATGCGCCTTGCGATGGAGGAAACGGCCCGCCGGCGCCGGATTCAGGAAGACTATAATCGAGAGTATGGGGTGACGCCGGAATCCATCAGAAAGGGCATCCCGGCCCTTGAGTATGCCACGGCGGAGTTGGATTACGTCCAACTCGAACTGGCCGCAGATCCTCGAGCGCCCTATAAAGCGGACGATAACCCGGATCAGTTGATCCAACGGCTCGAAGTAGAGATGAAAGCCGCTGCGAAGAGCCTCGAGTTTGAGCGGGCGGCAGACCTCCGAAACAGGATCCGCGCATTACGCATGCGAGAGCTTGAAGTGAAGCCGTAGCGGGACAATAAGGGAGATTCATATTCCGTGGTGGGTACATCTTGTGCATCGGTCATTCCGGGAAAATCATACCTCTAGCCGCAGGACAACCTGTTCAATCTCGCAGAGAAAACAGCTGATCTCTATGTCCGCTTGAATATACACCGATCCGGCGTTCTGGCAGATGTTACAT
>DAISKX010000553.1:0-3252 GCA_036820725.1 Nitrospiraceae bacterium | reverse complement strand
GAACCGACGGGACCTATGCCCACGTCTTGGATCGCGGGTATGTGCTTCGTGATCAGCATGGAACCGCCCGCCGTATGATCGGAGCCATGACGGATATCACCGAACAAAAGCAAGCCGAAATCCAGCGGGCGGCCCATCTGGCCGTGACGCTTGCCCTCGACGAATCAGTGACGTTAGGAGAGGCCGTGCCGAAGATCCTCCGTGCAATCTGCGAGCTCAAGGGTTGGGCACTCGGAGCGATGTGGCTGATCAATGCACATAAAAAAGTCCTGCAGTGCGACGCCATTTGGCATACCGCTTGTCCGGACACGGAAGAATTTGCCGCGTCCTACCGAGCGCTGACATTGCAACTGGAATCCGGACTGGCGGGAACGATATGGAAACTCGGACAGCCCTATCTGGTTCCGAATGTACTGAAGGATCCCGCCTTTCCTGCTTCGCTTGAGGCCGAGCGGGCCGGCCTGCGTGGCGCCATCGCCTTTCCCATTCGCGAAGGGACAGAGATCAAGGGAGTCATGGAGTTTTTCAGCCGCGAAGTGATGCGGCCTAACATGGCCACGCTCCAAATGGTGTCCGAACTGGGGATGAAGATCGATCAATTCCTCGAGGGAAGAAACCTCGAACAACAGCTTCGCCAGGCACAAAAGATGGAAGCACTGGGCCGGATGGCTGGTGGAATCGCGCACGATTTTAACAATCTCCTGACCGTCATCAACAGTTGGAGTGAACTGCTGCTCGAAGCCTCGACACCCGAGAGTCGATTTCGTCGCGGCCTGACGCAAATCAAGGAAGCGGGAGATCGAGCGGCCGGATTGACCAAACAACTGCTCTCGTTTACACGTCATCAAATTGTAGAGCAGCAAGTGTTAACGTTGAACGACCGGGTCATGGACATTGTGGATCTCATGCAACGGGTGATCGGGGAAGATATCAATCTGGTCGTCAACTTGGAGCCGCGGCCGGGACGCGTCAAGGCCGACCCTGGACAGATTGAACAGGTCGTCATGAACTTGGTCGTCAATGCCCGGGATGCCATGCCGCATGGTGGACGCCTTGAAATTGAAACGGCCAACATGCATGTGGAACAACCCGATGCTGTCGTACAGGATCCACTCCATCCCGGCCCTTATGTGACGCTCACCGTTCGCGATACCGGATGCGGCATGGACCCAGAAACCTTGATGCATATCTTCGAGCCGTTTTTTACGACCAAGGAACGAGGGAAGGGAACGGGGCTGGGTCTAGCCACGGTGTACGGCATTGTGAAACAAAGCGGCGGCAGCATTTCGGTGGAAAGTCTGGAAGGGAAGGGAACTGCCTTTACCATCTATCTGCCTCAGGTGACTGAAGAACGAACAGAATCCCGTGCGCCGTTCCTTCCTTCGGACACGGCCCGGGGATCCGAAATTGTGTTACTCGTCGAAGACGATGATATGGTTCGGGCATTGGCTCAAACCGTTCTGGAGATTCACGCCTATACGGTCCTGCCCGCACGGAATGCGGAGGAAGCTCTGAGTCTAGCGCAAGCACACTTAGGTCGTATCGACCTGCTCATGACCGACATGGTGATGCCCGGGATGGCCGGATCACTTTTGGCGGAGAGACTCAAGACCTTGCGGCCGGATATGAAAATCCTTGTCACATCCGGCTATGACAACAACGGCAAAGACTTTTTCGAATCGCTTGGTTCCCAAGCTTCATTCCTGCAGAAACCCTATACCCCTGAGATGTTGACGAAAAAGCTCCGCGAAGTGCTGGATCCGAGCGCTACGTAGCACCCTCCTTCGACACAGGGCCATCCGATACTGCTCCTCGTGAGGGAGTTGATCCGAATAACAACGAAGCACCTGCTCGGTGATCAGGAATTGCCCTGCTCCTCATCAAAGGATGACGAGGTCCCTTCACCTCCCCCAGTCGTCGTGGATGTCACGATGACTCGCGTCAAATGCAACTGCTTACATGGTTACACCTGCTTTAAGCTGAACAATAGACTTAGCGTGAGCATTCTAGTGAGGGAAATGTTCTTATAATTTGTTATGGCACACCGCCAGGCGGATCGGTAAACCGGGTTGGCTTCGTGAAGTGATCCCAGGCCATCACTAATCCCTCTTCGAAATACACACGAAAGTCGGCCGTAAGACAGGCATCTCTTCCAATCGGAGGATAGAGCCATACCTTCACCGGTCTTCCCTGATACTGGATCTCTTTTTTACAGACCGGCGTACCGAGCGAGAGAAATACCTGATCTTCATTCATACCCCGCATAACGCTACCCCGGTCGATCGCCCGCCGGACCGCTTCAGAATAAGACGAATACTGTTCTTTCATAATTCGGTGCCTTTCCGAGTCACACCCCGTAGAACAGTGGCCAAAATGAACATGCTGTTCAGAAGCAGAACTCGGACTTGGACCATTACGATGGGCTCCCATTTCTCCAGCCAACGGTTAAGAGTAAGATGAGTCGAGACGACTTGACGGTTGAAATCTGCCTCTAGCCTAGCGGTGAGCATGAGCGTGACACCCAGGTGAGAATACTCCGGCTCCCCCATAGACGCGCAGCCAATCAAAAAGTCATAAGACGGTTTGCGGTCGATGTCTTCAAAAAAGAGTCCCCCTTCGTAGATCCCGGCCTATTCAGGAATAACTCATCAATGGGGCCAGCTTTATTTTTGCTGCACCCCTTCAGCCGTCTCTGCCATCTCAGCGTACTCAACCTCACCCCTTGTTGAAAGACGCGGAGGCACGACCATAAACGTATCGCACGTCTTCTTGTCTTTCGCGGTCACGCCTCCACACACGAGCCACTACCATCTTTATTCATGCAGCCATATGTGCTGTTTGCCCCGGTCTTGGGAAAGTTGACCCCACCCGAATCCTTGCAGCTCTTTTTGACCTCTTGCTGGGATTTCACTGGGATTGTCTTTGCCATAACTGAGTCGGCGATGAAGCCGATCGCGACGAAGGGGGAGGATAGCAGCTAGCGTGACTCTAACGTTCATGGTCGTTCCTCCTGGTTGAGTCTCGCGGAGCGATTCGCGCGAGGCGGCGTAGATTAGCACGCCAGCGATTGACAGGGAATCTTTTTGACAAGCCACAGGCCTCATTCGTACACCGTTTGCCACCGGCATTGACCTGAGGCATCACACCGATAGGCGAGACGACAACTGCGGGTTCCAATCGGGGCAGGACAGGGGGCTGAATTAGGTATATGCCTTGGCGGTCCCAACGGGATGTGAGCTTTTTAACCCCTCA
>DAISKX010000552.1:0-3255 GCA_036820725.1 Nitrospiraceae bacterium | reverse complement strand
GGCGGTGCCTTGTGAACACCCAGTGTCCCCCAGAGCGGGCCGTGTCCCGTGAGGCGGCCGTGTCTTGTGAGCACCCGGGCTCTTAAAGCTCGTGGGCTTTTTCAACATCCTTCTACGGTTGTGGTCCTGCAAGACTCTGCAGCAACATATCCTGCGCGATCCGTGGCTTGCGTCCTCGCGGGCGACAGCGGACGTAGGTGCCGTTTTCGCGTAAGACCCAAGAGTGCGTGTTGTCTTTGAGATACGTGAGGAGCCCTTCGCTGATAACCCGCTGTTTGAGTTCCTTTTCGAGTATCGGGAAGGCGGCTTCAATCCTGTGGAAGAAGTTCCGTTCCATCCAATCCGCGCTCGAGAGGTACACCAGCTCGTCGCCCTCGTTATGGAAATAGTACGCGCGGCTATGCTCGAGAAATCGTCCCACGATTGAACGAACCTGAATGTGATCCGACAGGCCACGGACGCCGGGACGCAACGCGCACGCACCCCGCACAATGAGGTCAATTCTCACCCCTGCTTGGGATGCGGCATAGAGCGCTTGAATGATCTGGGGTTCCAGGAGCGCGTTCATCTTTGCCATGATGCGCGCCGGTCTGCCCTTCCGTGCGAACGTGGTCTCCCGTTGGATACAGGTGAGCAAGGTCTTATGCATGGTGAACGGCGATTGCAATAGCCGCTTGAGTTTACCCGGCTGTCCCAGCGACGTCAGCTGATGGAAAATTTTGTGCACATCTTCTCCGATGGAGGGATCGCAGGTCAGCAGTCCGAAGTCGGTATACAATTTGGCGTTTCGTGCGTGGTAGTTGCCGGTGCCCAAGTGAACATAGCGGCGCAACGTCTTGCCTTCCCGTCTCACGACGAGCACCATTTTCGCGTGAGTTTTATATCCGACAACGCCGTACACGACATGGGCGCCGGCCTCTTCCAGATCATGGGCCAATTCAATATTGGTTTCTTCATCAAACCGTGCGCGCAACTCGATGACGATGGTGATCTCTTTGCCGGCTTCTGCGGCCTGCACCAGGGATTTAGCAATGTCCGAATCAACTCCCGTGCGGTACAACGTTTGCTTGATCGCCAGGACCTGCGGATCTTCTGCCGCTTGGCGGATGAATTCCAGGACTGGGGTGAACGATTGGTAGGGATGGTGCAAAAGCATGTCGCCGCTGCGGATCGCCTCAAAAATGTCCCTGCGTGGGAGCAGCGTCGGAGGCTGGCTGGAGATAAACGGGGGGTATTTGAGATCCGGCCGATCGACGAGGTCCGGAATGGTTATCAGCCTGTGGAGGTTCACCGGTCCGTTGCACTGGTAGACATCTTCCCGAGACAGATCAAACTCACCCATCAGAAATTTCACCATTTCGGGAGGGCAGTTGTCGGCCACTTCCAGCCGTACTTCATCGCCGAAACGCCGCGAGGGGAGTTCGCCTTCCATCGCATGACGCAGATCCTCCACCGCTTCTTCATCGACGAAGAGATTGCTGTTGCGGGTCACTCGGAATTGATAGCATCCGCCCACGTCCATACCGGGAAAAAGCAGGCCCACGTAAGCGTGGATAATGGAGGAGAGAAAGACGAAGTCATGCGGTCCTTTGCTGACCTGAGGCGGAAGATGAATGACCCGGGGAAGCGATCTGGGCACCTGCACCACTGCCGTTCCATTCACCCGGCCGAACGCGTCGATCCCCTCGAGCGCCACGATAAAATTGAGGCTCTTATTGAGTAGTTTTGGAAAGGGGTGAGCAGGATCCAGGCCTTGCGGGCTTAAAAGTGGCAACAGTTCACGGGTGAAATAGCGGCGAATCCATCTGAACTGCGCCGGGGTCCAATCTGTGCGTTTGAGAAAGCGGATCTGGTGCTCGGCAAGCTGAGGAATCAGGTGGTCATTCAGAATGATGTATTGCTGACCAACCAGTTGGTGCGCCACAGTGGCGATGCGCTCGAGCTGCTCTCTTGGAGTCAACCCGTCGGGGCCGGACTGAGCCGTGCCATGAGCGACTTGCTCCTGCAAGCCTGCGACACGAACTTCGAAAAACTCGTCGAGATTCGAACTGACGATGCACAAAAACCTGAGTCGCTCCAACAGAGGCACGGAACCTGCCTGTGCCCGTTCCAATACGCGTCGATTGAATTCGAGAACGCTGAGCTCACGATTGAGATAGAACTCCGGACGTGCGAGGTCGGCGCTCGTCTTTCTCTCCGAGGAGATGGGAGAAGCCGGTTTTTCGATCCGGGGCATGCGCAATCACCTATCGGTGACCGGACACAGGTGAAATCCGTCACGGTTCTCAACCAGAATAGTGCAGCCGTTCGGACCAAACAAGTCCTGCGGATCGGAACGCATGTTGCGAGGAAGTTGCGGCTGAATGCTCGACGTCTTATCACCGAGCATTGATCCGGCAGCCGATCCGTTCCGTTGCCACGATGAAGTTGTCCAGATAGCGCTGTTGAATGGTCTTGAACGGATAACTCGTCCAATAGTTTTCCAGATACACGGCATTAATGCCATACGCGACGTAGTCTCCAATCCAATTCAACCCGGTCCGGCGCGCTTCGAGCTCCTCGTCGATCCAAAACTCCAGGATGCCGTCGGCCTGTCGGGGGGAATTGAGCTTCATATGACCTTCGATGCAGAACCACGTTCCCATGTTGCGGTCATCAAAAATGGCGGTCTTTCCTTGCAAGGCGCCCAGCCAGCGAAGATGTGGAAAATCATTATAGGTCGTCGTCCGCAACGTTCCGGCTTCGTCAGTGCCGGAGGCGGGATCGAGATAGAGATAGGTGGCGTCGGAACCGGGTGGAGCGCCGCTCCAGAAGTGCCCGACGGCTGCCTGGGCAAACCGGGCGGAGGATAGGACCATGGCGCGCGTCAGTTTGTCTCCACCGCCCCCGACCCAGTCCGGTTGGTAGCGTACCTCGAAGCGCCAGTAGATATCCGTATACCGTGAGGTTCCGGCATCCACCGGCTTGATGTAGGGAGCAGGAGTTTTACCGAAGGCGACGTGCAGGAAGCCGCCGTGCGGGTCACCCGGCAGGTATTCCGCCCTCATGCCGACCGATCCATGGACTCCGGCGGCCGCCTCGCGCACAAACCGCCCATGGCGGATGTCGTACTCAAAGTAGTGGAGAAGCCGGTCGACTTCGAAGTCGTCACACCAGATCCACGCCGGATGGCGGCTTTGCCAGTTCCGGCAAGGCGGATCACCCCCTTCTGCAGAGAATGCGCGACGACCGTCTTCGTTCGATAACCACAAGAGG
>DAISKX010000551.1:0-3265 GCA_036820725.1 Nitrospiraceae bacterium | reverse complement strand
TTCTGTTCTGTTCAGAGCCCGACTGTTCGCGAGGTGGTCCTCATCCTCCAGTGCGGCAAGGGCCGCACGCTGGGCCAGGCTATTGGCGTTGAAGGGCGGTCGAAGGCGATTCAAGTAATTCGTGATCTCCGTCGTCGTCAGTCCATAGCCAATTCTGAGTCCTGCCAGGCCATAGATCTTTGAAAAGGTTCTTAACACAATGGCGTTCCGGCCCTGCTTCACATAGGCAAGCGTATCCGGAAAATCCGGAAGGCGGACATATTCATAGTAGGCTTCGTCGAACACCACCAACACATGGTCGGGGACACGCGCCATCAGCCTCCCAATGTCGTCCTTTCCAACAGCCGTGCCGGTAGGGTTGTTCGGGTTACAGATGAATAGGAGCTTGGTCCTCTCAGTGATGGCATCGATCATCGCAGCCAGATTGTGCCGCCCATTCCGGAGCGGAACTTCGATCACCACCCCATGCGCCGCTCTCACTTCCATCTTATAAATCACGAACGTGTGATCGGCCATGACGGCCTCGTCGCCAGGCGCGAGAAATGTCCGCGCAAGCAATCCCAGAATTTCATCGGACCCGTTTCCCAGGATCACCTGATCCAGGCCGACTTTCCATCTGCCGGCCAAAGCCGCACGAAGTTGATGCCCGCCGCCGTCGGGGTACCGGTTCAACGTGGATGCGGCCTCGCTCAGCACCGCCAGGGCTTTGGGTGACGGACCAATCGGGTTTTCGTTGGACGCGAGCTTCACAACCCGTGACAAACCCAGCTCCCGCTGGAGCTCTTCAATGGGCTTACCCGGAACGTAAGGCGTTAACGACAGGATGTCTGGATGGACGTTCAATGTCATAACATCAATTATGCGCCGGGTATGACCCCAGGATTTTCATGAACAGGCACCGGCTCTTGACCTCTTCCATCGCCTTCTTGAGTTTCTCTTCGTCCATATGGCCCTCAATATCCACGAAGAAGAGATACTCCCAGGCCTTGCGACGGGATGGCCGTGATTCTATCTTGGTCATGTTCAGTCCGTGCGAGGCGAATGGCCGCAGGAGATCATAGAGCGCACCGACCTTGTCTTTGATCGACAGCATCAGCGAGGTCTTGTCCCGACCAGTCCGCTCCGGCGGTTTCTGCGAGAGGACCAGAAAGCGTGTGAAATTATTAATGTTGTCCTCAATACGGGCGGTAATCACTTTCAGACCATACAGCTGCGAGGCCAGCTCCGAGGCAATGGCCGCAGCCGACGGCTCATCAAGGCACAACTCTGCCGCACGAGCCGTACTGGCCACCTCAGACACCGCCGCGTGGGGAAGATTCGTTTCCAACCAGTTGCGACATTGCGCTATGGCATGGGGATGGGAATAGAGTTTTTTGATATCTGCAATCACGCCGCTCTTCGAAAGAAGGTGGTGTGCAACTTCCTGCAGGACCTCCCCATAGATGAGGAGGGTGGAGTCTATGAACATGTCGAGTGTATAGTTCACCACCCCTTCCGTCGTATTCTCGATCGGGACGACCCCGAAGTTTGCACGTCCACGTTCCACCTCGCTGAAGACCTCTTTAATGCTATTGACGGGTACGTATTGGGCGGAAGCCCCGAACTTCTGCATGCAGGCCATGTGTGTAAAGGTCGCTCGAGGCCCAAGATAGGCAACTTTTTGCGGGCCTTCCAATGAGAGAGAAGCGGACATGATTTCCCGGTAGAGCGGCCGGATGGCGTCCGTGGGGAACGGGCCGGTGTTGCGCTTGGTGAGGCGATCGATGATCTCCGCCTCCCTCGCCGGCGTGTGCAGATGGGCCTCGGAATCTTTCAGTTTCTTGAGTTTTCCAATTTCGATGACGCTCCTTGAGCGTTCATTCAGCAGACGGAGGAGTTCGTCGTCGATACGGTCGATCTCTTGGCGGTAGTCCTGCAAGTCCTTTGACATGATTAGGACTGGTCCCTTCCGCAGAGTCCCTGGACTGGGACCGCAATCCTTCCTGGCAGCGGGGTCCTCGTCTGATGTAAAGCCAAGCGGGTATCCTACAGGAAACATGTCACTGTTTGCAATGATACCCCAGCGGATTCAATGACTTGGAGAGTCCTACGCTTCGCCGGAGAAAGAAAGGAGATCTTTGGTTTTCTTGAAGTGGTCATACGCCAGTCGCGTCACTTGTCTGCCGCGCCCAGTCCGTTCCAGCACGCCTGCCTGAATCAAGTAGGGTTCATAGACATCTTCGAGCGTGCCCCTATCCTCCTGCACCGCGGCAGCGAGAGATTCGATGCCGACAGGGCCTCCGCCGAACTTCTCTATGACGGTGAGGAGAATCTTGCGATCCATTTCGTCAAAGCCTGCGCTATCGACTCCGAGCCAGGTCAAGGCGGCTTCAGCAACCATTTTGGTCACGTGCCCTTCCGCCTTGATCTGCGCATAATCCCTCGTTCTTCGGATCAACCGATTGACGATACGGGGAGTCCCCCTGGCACGTCGGGCAATTTCCGTCGCTCCCTCAGGGTCAATTCCCACATTCAACAGCGAGGCTGACCGGATCACGATCGTCTCCAGTTCGTCCGGAGTATAGAACTCCAACCGATGAACCAACCCGAACCGGTCGCGTAACGGCGACGTCAACGCACCGGCTTTGGTTGTCGCTCCAACCAGGGTAAAGCGGGGCAAGTCCAGCTTGATCGTGCGGGCGGACGGACCCTGTCCGATCATTAAGTCCAATTGGTAGTCTTCCATGACGGGATAGAGCGCCTCCTCGACCGAAGCGGGCAGACGATGAATCTCATCAATGAATAGCACATCCCGTTCTTGCATATTGCTGAGGATGGCGGCGAGATCGCCCGCGTGGTTTAACACAAGACCGGAGGTCGATCGGATCGCGACCCCCATCTCTCGAGCGATGATATGAGCAATGGTCGTTTTTCCGAGTCCAGGCGGTCCGTAAAAGATGGCATGGTCGAGGGACTCACCGCGACGCTTGGCCGCCTCGATACAAATCCGCAACGAATCTTTCATTCGCTCTTGACCAACGTATTCATCCAGCGTCTGAGGCCGTAGTGCGGCTTCGAGACCTCGGTCCTCATCCGACACCTGATTGGCCATCATCCGATCAGACATAAAAGAGCTTCTTGATGACAGGTTCGTTACTTAGTCTCTGGTGCCGGCCTGAATTTTGGAGGGGGCGGCATGGCACCTTGCCCTGGTACACCCATCGACCCGCAGTTCGGAGGACAAACCACCCCGCCCTGACTGGGATCAGGCAAGGTTGTGCTCCCT
>DAISKX010000550.1:0-3279 GCA_036820725.1 Nitrospiraceae bacterium | reverse complement strand
CTCCGGTCGTATCGGCAACGGCAACGGGCGAGCCGGGGCCATAGTAGCGTTGGTGCTGGGGCTAATCAGCATGATCCTCAGTGTTGTGCACCTGGGCCCCTCCACTGGTGGTTTCGGCACGGGCGGCGGGCGAGCCGGGGCCATCGTGGCCCTGGTGCTGGGGCTGATCGGCATGAACCTCGGTGGGCTGGCTCTGGCCCGCTCCCGCCGTTCCCGCAGCACCGACTGACACGCTTTACTTGGTTTGCAGTGGTATTAACAAAGTCGCCGTAGTGGAAGTGAAACATTGAGATCTATATGGTGGCACGAAGCGCGGGACAGATATTTTCTGGAAGTTAAGGAGGTGGGTGTCATGAGGAAATGGTGCGCTTTGTTGCTATGTTTCCTTGGTATCGCGATTGGAGGTTATATGAATCAAAAGGAACCGTCCGCAGCATCATCCGAGGCTGGCGCAAACACAAGGGAAGCGCAAAGCGTGGTCTTAGGTCTCTGGGGTATTCGGTATCAAGTGAAAGACGTGAGCCGCTCAATCGACTTCTACACAAAACAACTTGGTCTCAAACTGGATCAGCAAAACCTGCCTGCTTTCGGACAAGTCTCGGTCGGCAATCTGAAACTCATTCTCAGTGGTTCAGGTGCTTCAGGTTCTCGTCCCATGCCTGACGGTCGTCAGCAAGAGCCGGGTGGGTGGAATCGGATAGTTCTGCAAGTCAAAGACTTGCCTGCTCGAATTGAAGCGCTGAAAAAGGCTGGTCAGCGTTTTCGGAATGAGATGGAGGTAGGTCCGGGCGGCAAGCAAATCCAATTGGAAGATCCTGACGGCAATCCGATTGAGCTGTTTGAGCCCGCATCGCGGCCCTAACGCGACGAAAAAGATGGGTTGCGCCCAACGGCTTTGACACCCCAGCCCATGCGATTCAAACCGTTCCCTTTGAGATGTCGCGAGGAAATTGCGTCGATAATATCAGTAGGCCCAGCTCGGCAATTACTAAGACGGTTCGCATTGTCTGGTACCGCCACCATTTCTCGCCCACCTCCATCCAATTCGACGGAGGGGTAGTCCACGTCATTACCTGATTAATGATCGGAACGGTGCCGAAGATCGTGATCAATGTGGCCGCTATGGCACATATACTGGCGGCAATCAAGAGGCGGAAACTGAAACGATCGCGTCGAGCGAGGAAAGTTGAAGCGATGGTAAAGAGAACACTCAGGATCGCTATTGTGTTCAATGGAACTGTAAATACCCGAATCGCATGTTGCATCTTCTCGGCATAAAAGATTGGTGACAAGCCGGAAGGGTTAGTCTCCAACCAGACCGCAAATGCCGCCCCAGTCGTTAGAGCGACGAAGAACAGAGCCAGGAATATGACGATATTTCGGACCATGATATTCGCGTCGGGTGAATAATACTTCGTACTCTTGTTATCACCGCAGCCCGGAAAATGCCTCTACGCTTTGTATTGAATCACCCGCACCCTTTCGAGCGTGACCAATCCGTCAGTAATCATCTCATTGAGCACCGGCAGGAACTGTTCGATTCTTTCCAAGCTGTCGGCGATCTCGATAACCATTGGGAGATCTTCGGACAGTCGTAAGATCTTCGCGGTGTGAAGCACACTGTGTTTTCCGAATCCCATGACTCCACGCACAACGGTCGCGCCTGCCAGCCCCGTCTCCCTGGCCTTTAGAACAATTGCTTCGTAAAGCGGATGGTGACCATGTCTGTCACTTTCGCCCACGAAGATGCGCAAGAGATATCCTTCTTCAGGAATCTGCATAGGGCCTCCTTATAGAACTCTGGCTAATGTGTATCCGACCCACACTAGGACCAAGCCGAGTACGTTTGCAACGGAAAGATTTAGAACGGCGAGTCCGAACTCCCCATCTTGCAGTAGCGTAAACGTCTGCAACCCGAAGGAAGAAAAGGTGGTGAACCCACCTAAAAAACCAATCAAGATTACCGTTCGCACCGTTTGATTCACGAGGAAGCGTTCCTGCAGAAGATAGAAGAGCAACCCTACCAAAAAACAACCGACTAAGTTTACGACAAGCGTGCCCAACGGAAATGTCTCACCGTAGCGTCTCCCGACGACGCCCGACATCCAGTACCGGCTTAGCGTGCCGATGAAACCGGCCAAACCAATCAGAAATAATTTGCCCATTATTTCTCCTCCAAAAACAAAACTCCTAACCACTTCGCGCACGCGGTGCCGAAATGATCAGGAGTCATCAACCCTCTGGGGTGGTTATATGGCGAACTCCATCGCCGCTGTAATCATTCTACCTGAATCATTGGGATGAAACCTAATTCTCTTGTTTATTGCGTGGGAGCGAACTCTCGCGTGGACGATGCGTGATTTTTATCATAGGAACTCGGGTCCGGATGCGGAGCACCATCGGCATCACCCTCAAGCGTAATCGTCGGTCCTGTGATGACAGGACCTTTGCGCAAGTGCCACTTCGGTGATGGTTGGCAGGACCTTCTTTCGTTACCGCTCTGGCCAGCGATGTGGGTCACAGCTGATCGAGGCACGTCGAGTGCTCGCAGCCGCACCCAATCTCTGTGACGTGCCGCGCCTCGAGACAGTACTCGCTGCAGAAGTCGCCCTTATTCGCAACCTGACAATTGCAACTGCTATGGGCGCACCCGTAATTCTCCTCTTGCATAACCGATCTCCTTTCTCTGCTGCATCAGCAACGGTCAAGTGCCATGGGAATAACTCACTTCGCTTAAGCGTCGCCGAGATACATCACGTGCACGTAGGTGCCAAGCCTGGTGTTGTACGCCAGATACCATCCGACATCAGTTGGGTCTTCGTAAATAACAATGTCGTCACTGTCCCACAGCCAGTCACTGCATAACCCGACCTCGAACGGTGCGACGCTGAAGTCGTAGCCGCCAAACCAGAAGCGAGAAGGGCCTCCTCCGCCCAAACGGAAAACATAGCGTGGGCCGAAGTGTCCTGGGAAACGTCCGTGCTCCCAGGGATTATCAAGATGAAGGCGTGCATCGTTTCGACCTAAGTCATGCCCAATCCAGCGTCCGTCCGAATGCACGTGAGGTGCGTTTGGATGTCCCTCGCTGTCCCTGTAGTTGGGAAGCGCCAACTCGCCACCTCGGTTTGGCGAGATCCCTGTCGAGCCTCTCCAATCCCTGGAAGTCGAAGGGCCTCGAGGAGGTATGAATCCACCGCCCACCTGCGATCCACCTCCGCCCATCCTTTCACTACCGCCGCGGGGCGCACCGCCGAAACCTCCGTGCGAGCCGCCGTCTCC
>DAISKX010000549.1:0-3284 GCA_036820725.1 Nitrospiraceae bacterium | reverse complement strand
CAGCGGGCCGTAGGTTCGACCCCTACACGGCCCACCACTTTTCAAGCACTTACATGATCTGACTTCTGGAGTGCTCTTCCGTGTAGGCACAGTGTAGGCAGCAGAAAACAATTTTGGCACCGCATCGCAGTTTTATGCCGCTTAAATCGTTCCCCTGCGAACTAAACAACAAACCGCAGGTCAGAGATCTTCGTCTCTGTATATTTTCATGCTTATCGGTTCCTGCCTTATCTCTGACTCTTCTGTAAGTGATTGAACGAAACGATGTGTTAAGATCAAGTCTCTATTCTCTGTGGGTATCCGCCCCGCGATTCTGGTTCCACTCACTTCAGCGCTATGCGGAGTGGCGCCTGAAACACCGATAAATCGCTCCGCGCGACCATCTTCAAACTTTTGCCTCAAACCGCGAGCTTCTAATCGTGGATAGTCATTCTCACCTTCATTGCATTTCACGAAAGTCCGAAAGTAGGCACCTTAGCGTTCGATTGACTCGGCCACGACATATTGATGCGCTCCCGTCGCGTCTTCACTTGTTTCCACAAATCTTGTAGGATGATGCGCAACTATGGGTGGGGAAGGCTACGGGGGAAAAGCGTGGGATCTAAGTCGGCAGTTCAATTCCAGATTGCCTTAAAAGCGCTTCTAGCATCTTTTGCAACGTCTGCTCGTCACGGTCATGGTCGATCAACGCAAGCAGGCACGTTAGGGCGTCGTACCACAATCCTGATGCCGCATAACGATACACTGCCTCTCGTTCACACGAGGATCCTGAACATGGCATATCGAGCATACAGGCTTCATCATATGGAATGCGTTCGATCATTCCACCGGCCACCACATCTCCAGACGGCCTGTCCTGATCCAACACGAGGGTAATAAACCATCGATACTGTTCCTGCTCCTTGAGGGTCACACCATAATCCTGTAAGCGAACACAGTGGATGCCCGCTCGAAATGGCGAGGGAAGAGACGTTTCAAGGATAGGGAGAATCCGTTGGGAATCGGACACTGTGAAGGTCACCGGCTGCGAGGTCTGTATCGATAGGTACCAACACAGAGATGTGTCGTTCTTGATCGTAAAGGCGATATGGTCAGGAACCAACGCGATCAGGGAGGGGGCCGCAGGATCCTGGCCCCTGCTTTGTCCTCCGATCCGGGCGCGAATGGTACCCTTTCGCGGTTTGTAGATGGGCATCTGCGCATCAATGCTCTGCTTTCGCGGCTTGTAGATTGGCATCTGCACATCGGAGGAGAGGACACCATCTGAGGCATATCCCTCAAGAGGGGCGAACGGTGACTGCTCAAAACTCTGGAACGTCCCAATCCAGAGCCCCGTCAGAATCCCAAGTAGAAGTCGTTTAGGTGATGTCATCTCGGTTCTATCTCTCATTGCATCCGAGGATCTCGTGACCATCTAGGCTGGTAAGTTCCCGTCACCGCCAGGCCATGGTCCGCTGTTCCATCGCATCCCTTACAGCCGCTTTCAGTCGTTCGCCATCCACAGGTTTCATCAAATAGTCGACCACACCCTCGCGCATACATGAAATCGCCATCTCGGTATCGGGGTAGCCGGTGAGCACAATCAGCGGCACGTGGGGATACGCGTGTCGGAAATAGGCAAGCGCGTCCAACCCATTGATCTTCGGCATGCGGAGGTCGCAAATCACGGCATCCAGCATGAGCCGATTCTCGCCTGCATTGATCACTCCGATGGCCGCTTCTCCATTGTCCGCTTCCAACACCTCATAGCCCGCCTTTTCGAGCATCCTTCGGACCACGGTCCGGATCGATGGCTCATCATCGACCACGAGGATACGCCCATTGCCCGTACAGGCCCCAAAGAATAGATCCGATCTGTACCCTGTCATAGCATTCTCCTTTGTCTTCTTGAATTCCATTCTTGGTGTTCCATTCAGTATCGCCCCGGAATACCAGTGACACTGGTTGGACTTTACTCAGGCCAAAGCTCCCTGAGCACCACGATGGCTGTTGCTGCACTGAGCATCGTTATAAGGAGCATGATGAAGTTCATGGTCATCGCGTTTTTTTTAATGTCGAACTCCAAATAAGCAATATACGTACCTGACTAGATCAAGGATCCTAATGGCTGCATAATAGAATCCAAAAAATTCTTGATTTCATGCAGTTAGACTCCTACCGGGAATCGGTCCTTCTCATAAAAACCCGGCGCTCGCACGTATCGAAATAGATACGACGCCATCAAGCACAGATACGCTCGTCAGGATTCGAAGGGGAATCAATTTTTTCGCTGATAAACTCTCAGCGCAGGATCGGTGAGGGACGGATTGGTGAATTATTGCAGTATCGTCGTATTCAGTTTGGATAAATCAGTGGTCAGCGACAGCCGGCTGCCCAGTTGCTGATACGAGAGGACGAAGGTCCGTCCGAGGAAGGACTGAGACTACTTGAGGTGGTATGAAAAACCGAATGATGTAACGGCAGGCGCGCCGTTGGGTTTGTTTCGATATCATCTTCAAAAAAAGCCAGGGGACTCATCAGCCAATGCCCTGGTTCGGATGGAAGTGTGTCTCTTCCAGAAACGACGAGGCTGCTCAATTGGCCATTCGCCTGGGCTGCACAGCGTTGTTGCAATAAGTGTTGGACTTGCAGAGGGCGCTGCGGCAGCGTGGCCAGACTCCCGCTCAAATTGGACAGGGGTGACTGGACATTCACGGTGCCGCTCAAGCCGAATTGAGAGGAGGCGCTCACGATGCTCGTCGGATCGGCCAGAAATGTTCCGGCGACGATGTTGATGTTGCCCCCCTGGCCTTGCACGGCTTGCGCGAGAACTTGGCTATTCTGCAATGTGACGACGGCTGGATCGAGGGTAATGTTCCCTCCGGATGTGTTGAGTCCACCTTCCACAGACGTATTGAACTGGCTGTTGATGAGTCGGATCGCATCGGTGGCTTGAATGATGATATTTCCGCCACTCGCCTGCGTCGCGCCTGTCTTCACGGAAGCATTCTGGCTGATGAATTGAGAACCAGCGTTGATGGTGATGTTGCCGGCATTGCCCAGCCCCACACTGTTCGCCGTGATCGATGACCCTCCGTTAAGGCTGACAGAGTCCCTTGCGACAATGGAGATGTTGCCGCCCTGCCCGGCTCCAGACGTACCGCTCCTCATCGACGATCCTTGATCGGCTGTCAAGGTGTTTACATGAAGCGCCATATTCCCCGCCGGGGCTTCGCCGCTCGTGTCGGTGTGAATATTGGAGCTGTTGGTCACAGTCGCAGCGTAGAATATCATTGCCCTGGATG
>DAISKX010000548.1:0-3285 GCA_036820725.1 Nitrospiraceae bacterium | reverse complement strand
TCTCCGAGAAGCCACCTCACTTGGAGCGACTCGCGTGTTATACAAACCTTTTGTCTTGCCTACGCTGATAAGAACGGTGGGTGACCTCCTCGCTGCTTGAAGGCGTTGTCCCAGACTCACCCCGGCCATTCCACTTCATCGCGATCGACTCGCCCCTTTCGCACCATCGGTAACCGTCCTGTTCTCTTTGTGACGCGTGACTTTGGCGATATCTGGATTTCCCTTGAGGTAGGCTTTCTTACACCGATGTGCTGCCTTTAGAGTTCGATGCAAGATCCCATAGCAGTACAGCGGCCCACCGTCATGAATCGTGAGATTCTGATTATCAGGATGATTTCGGTCGCATAAGACATAGCGGACATACTGTTTCGTCATCGCTACCTGCCTTTCTTCGCCGTTTTGGGCGAATCGAAATGTTGGTTAAGAAGGTGTCTGATGAGGCCAGATGCCGACGTACCCTGCTGTCGGACGTTGTCCAACTGCTTTTTGAGATTCATTGGGAGTCGAATAATGAGCCGATGCATTTTCATAACACCTCCATGTAGTACTTCTAATACACGATATACCTATGTATCATTCCATGTCAAAGGATGAAATGAACCGTTAAACTGTGCTAACTAAATAACCCCCAGCTGTTTCCTAGCAGTCTTATGTCCAAGGCCGAAAAACCAGGCAACATCAACATCCGCAATCTTCCTCGGGATCTGCTCATCAAAATGAAAATGGCAGCAGCGGTTGAGCAACAGACAGTTAAGGAACTGATTGTGACGGCGGTGGAACAGAAAATTCAGGAGCTAGAGAAAAAGGGACTCCTTCCCAAGGGGAAATGATAGACAGCATGCCTTCCCCGCTCACCTGGACCACTGACAAGCCCACCAAACCAGGACAGTATTGGTGCCAAATGCGCGACATACGGCCGCATGTGGTGGAAGTGGTCCTGGAGACAGATTCTCATCGCTTGACCATCGCGCAGACGGGTACGTATGTCGATGACTTGGAGCCTGAATATTATCGATGGGCCGGACCGCTGGAGCCGCCAGCATGACGCCGCCAGAATTCACCTGGTCCACTGACAAGCCGACCACACCTGGGTGGTATTGGTACCGGGAATCCGGCATGAATTTAGGGGAACCGATGCGTGCCTGGGTCTTTGATTCGGACCACATGTTCCATGCCCATCTCATGCCGGTACAGGGTGAACCGGTGGAGAAGGAGCTCACTCGTTGCCCTGGTGAATGGGCCGGGCCGATCGAGCCGCCGCAATGATCCAGATGCAATGGAGCCCTGACAAGCCGACAAAACCGGGATTCTATTGGATGAAGGTTCATGGTCTTCGAATCAAAGTTGTCGAGATCACGGACCAGGAACGTCACGACCTGTGTATCGTGCAAACCCGCACCCCACTTGCCCACCTTCCGGAACACGATCGAGTATGGGCCGGACCGCTGGAGCCGCCGCGATGACCGCGACGAGACCGAAACGGCGCACTGCACGGCCCGTGAGGCCCGGGACGAAGCGGCGTGATAGAGCCACACAGACAAAGCGGCGGGCCCCGAGCAAGCCATTGAGCCTGCGGGAGCGCGAGATCGTGTCCTTGGTCTGGCAGGCATACTCCAACAAGAAGATCGCCAAGCTGCTGGGAATCAGCGTCAAAACAGTCGAGGCGCACCGAGCGAATGTCATGAGGAAGCTCGGTGTGAAGAATACGGTCCAGCTGATTCGGGCCGCGCTGAAGAAAAAGCTGATTCGGCCATAGGTAAAAGAGGATACGATCATGGGCGACGGAGATGAGGTTGCCGCGATATTGGATTTAATCATTGGGCCGTCGTTCTAGACACATCGCCTGGGCATGACAGAGGCCCCCCTCTTGACAGTCTCACCCTAAGAATTACCTATCCGACAGTCTCGGCGTTTCTAGCGAGACGGGAGGATGAAAGCTGCTGGAACTGCCGGGATGATCGGACTCTACGCGCCTCGTGATGGGTCACCCACAAGCCATCGGAACCCAGCTACTACTGGATGAAGCGTGGGGGGAACCAAGCCGGATCGTTGAAATTCGAGACCACAAACGTTCCGGCTTGTATATCGTCCAAACCGGAAAGACACTCGTGAGCCTGCCGAAGAAGTCTGGGTCTGGTATGGCCCACTTCCGGAGCCGCCGGTCTGATCCGGAAGATGCCATGGACCACTGACATGCCAAGCCGGAGTAGCTCAAAGATGAATGCCTGTTAGCGAAGAGTATCCTTTCCTCAACCGTCTGCTTCCCATTGCCTACGCGATTGGCACTCGCCTTCCGCAATCCCCTCGCCGTTACGGAAGCGGGAGGATCTGGCCCAAATTGCTCACTTTCGAGATCCTAAGACTGTACGATGCAGTTGACGCGCCGCGCCATAGTTAGACCTCATCGGACACTGCATCATTTCTGGACGTCGCTCCGTCTCACCATTTGCCCCTTTCCACTTTGTATGTGTCCGGACATCTGTAACTAGATATTGGCACTTAATTAGACGTTGCTCTATATGTGCAGGTGCAGTACAAAGAAAAGACAAGGTGAGCCAGTTGTAGGAAAAAGGAAAGCTCGCATTAATTACCATTGCGGTTTAAACAATAAGGAGGTGCACACCGATGAGAACGCTGCTATGCGGCTTGTTCAGTCTGACGCTTATAGCCAGTGCAACAATGCTGACGAACACTGATGCATTCGCTGTTCCTGGGAACAATAACGGAAACCATTTTGGACAGATCAACAATGGAAATAATGGCAATAACGGAAACCATTTTGGACAGATCAACAATGGAAATAATGGCAATGCTTATGGACAGACTGTGAGTAATGGCAATGGTGGTTCCGTTCCCATTCCTGGGACTCTCCTCTTGTTCGGGGCGGGCTTTGCCGGTCTTGTTGTCTGGCAAGTCGTGACTCGGCGCCAACTGTCATAGCGAAAGAAACAGTCTCTCTACACAGTTGCTAAGCGTCCGCCGCAGCGCCCAGAGGTGCGCCATTCTTCAGAAATGGGTCGGACCTTTCTGAAAGCACCGTGTGTGGTCAAAAAGGCTCAGCATTGCCAATCATGAAAGTGGCATTCTCTCCCAGGCTCCTCAATCATTGATTACATCTACATGCCCTGGCCCAATGTAACACCATGGCAAGGGTGTTACTGCTCGGTGCTGATCACATTGCGCGACGTGTCCTCGAACAGGCCGGACATACGGTCAGCATGGCAGCCAGTTTTGCCCAAGTCCTTGAGGACTTCAGTCACACTGGCGCGGAGGTGGTACTCACTG
>DAISKX010000547.1:0-3288 GCA_036820725.1 Nitrospiraceae bacterium | reverse complement strand
GATTCGCCCTGTATGCTATGGAATATTTCGGTGACGCGAAGAACTGACGAAGTAGTCATTGGTTCATTGTTTCAGAAATAAACAAATCGCAATCGCTCAATGATTCAATTCTGCTCATTTCCATCGCACGACGGGCCACTTGTGGCGGCGAGCAATTGCGGCCATGCCTCTGATCGGGTTGACCACGCGGGGATACCCGACCATCTGGAGCACTTCAACGTCGCCCGGACTGTCGCCATACGCATAGGATGCGGGAAGTGCAAAGCCCTGTCGATGGACCAGTGCCGTAATCAATGCTCGTTTTCCGGCTCCATAAGGCAGAGGAGGAACAAGATGACCCGTATAGCGGTTGTCGAGACGTTCCGGCGTCGCGGCCAATAGCGTCTGAACGTCGAGCCAACGAGCGAGCGGCGCAACTAAGAAATCGAGGGACCCGGTTACGAGCACAATATGATGACCGGCGCGACGGTGTTCGTCCACTTTTGCTAGTCCGTCGCGTGAGAGACCAGAGACCCGGATACAGCTCGTCGCGACAAAATTCATCCGCCATGGGTTCGATATCGCATGGTCGTTTGCCCTGCAGATAAGGCTTTTGCTCGCGAAGCGGTTGGATCGACACCTTGGGAATGTGACGAGCCAGGCAGATCAGACTTTTCCGGATCTCATGCCAGCCCACTACACCCCGTCGCCAAAGAAAACGAAAAAACCGAATTTCGCTCGCCTCTCCGGGCAGGAGGGTATTATCGAAATCAAAAAATGCCGCGGTACCGGTGTTCGTACAGATGGGTGATGATAGCTTCATAGCCTAAGGCAGTTCCCTCTGCCGGTAACAGGCCCCTATTCGGATAAACGTGGAACGGATCGGCAAGAGAAATTTACGGAGCCGATTCTACCGGACAACCAGTTGATTGACAAGCGTTTTAGCCCACTTCTATAATGCAGCGCTTTCTAAGTACGCCTGCTCGCTCTCGGCGAGTCCGTTTGCCGGAGTATCGGAAGCGGTCAACTAAGAGCCCTTGTCGCACTCCAGCCCGCGTTATTCATGAGGGTTCGTGACGAAACCGCCGAGACGCCATGCGAGGTGCGCGAGACGATGAATAAATCGCCTCACGTTTGCGCACGGTGCGAGTCGGTGAGGCCTGGGCGCGGAGAATCAGCCGCCAGGCGCGTCGCCTCCGCTGAAGTAGAAGCCGTCATGAATAATGCGGGCTAGGCATATTCCCTCGGTATGTCTACAGAGGAGTCACGGTAAGGCACTTTGCAAGGCGTCCGGAGAGTGATGCAGACAATGACATTGTGCCGAAGTGGTGGAATGGCAGACACGCACGTTTGAGGGGCGTGTGGCGCAAGCCGTGCGGGTTCAAGTCCCGCCTTCGGCACCAAAATTCGTAACTGACTGATAAGCATAGAGAGGTAGACCAACTCTCTGACTTGCTAACATTCTGCAAACCTGTGGAACGACCGGATGATGATCGATCGACCCCTGCGGAACGTCGCTCTATTTCTAGCGGCCATACGCATAGGCTATCTTGGGCGTTGAGCTAACTTCGCGGCTAAGATCCGCCATCGCTCAGTGAAGGTCGGTGTCAACGGCATACTGATACTAGAGTCTATACAAAGGATTACGGCACGCCGATTTGCCCTCTCAAGCCTCAGACATGCCTGTGCTTGAAATTTCCTCTTGAGACGTATAGACGGGTCTGCGGGGCGTCAATCCCTTAACAGAGGAACGTCTTATTCTGGTGACTGTGCAAAAAGCGCCAACCGATAAGTAATGAAATCATCGTTGATGTTTGGCGACGATACGAGGTCACGCTTCGGTGCATCGTCTCTGACCCGATTCCGTCTTGCCGTTCTCGCTTGTGCCATCGTGGCCCCCTTCGCGTCGCTCCAGGCGTCAGTTCTTCCCTTTGCCTGGTTTTGGCTTGCATGGTCCTTGGTGCTGCTCTGTGTCGGGATCATGGCCCGCACGTCTCTATCCAAGGCAGTGTGGATTAATCTGTCCGCCGCAGTCTTTGCTTTAGCATTGGGCGAACTCTATTTTTGGAACAGCAAGATTGTAAAGACGAACTCGTATTGCTGTGACGATCTCTACTTCGTCCGTGACGATGGCCTGGGCGTCGTCCCTCGCAATAGCTTCGCCGCCAGTCATGTTAAGGCCGTAAATTCGATTCCCATCTACAAGGTGACGTACACCATTGACGCAAACGGCTTACGCGTCCCGCCCCCCTATGATGTCCCAAATGTGCGTGGATCTGTCTTGTTCTTCGGTTGCTCGTACACCATGGGCGACGGCGTTGAAGACCACGAGACCTTGCCCTACATGACCGGCCTGCTGACACACGGACACTATGCTATCTACAACTTCGGGTTCCATGGCTACGGCCCACAGCAGATGCTGGCCGCGCTCGAAACAGGTCGGGTTCAGCGTACCGTGACCGTGCCGCCTCGATACATCATCTACCAGGCCATTCCGTATCATATGGAACGCGTGGTGGGGCTCATGACCTGGTTTCCACACGCCCCGCTATACCGCCGTACAGACAACGGGCGGGTGATCCCCGAGGGCCATCTTGACACGGTTGTTGATGAAAGCCGCTATTCGCGGGGCGAGCGCTTCTGGCGGGAGCAAGGACCGAGGGGGCAGGCAACATCGAAGATATTAAGGAGATCGTTCATCTACGACAAACTCGTGCCACCGTTGCGAAGTCTGACGAGTGAGGATGTCCGACTCTTCCTCGATATCGTCCTGCAGGCGAAAGACGAAGCAGCGAGGCAGTATCCCGCGAGCGAATTCCATGTCCTTATGTGGGATAACATGTTTGTGAAGCACGACTATCTTCAGTTTCTTCCGGAGGTATTAGAAGCTCTGCGCAAGCACCATGTGCGGGTCCATCTGGTGTCCGACATCATTCCAGATTATGACGCAAGCACACCCAATACGAAGTACGAGATCCATCGGTACGATAGCCATCCGAACCCCTTAGCGTATCGTCTTCTCGCGACATATGTCGCTAAGAATATTCTTCACGAGGAATGAGCTGTGCGAGGTTTTAATGCGAATCAGATGGAATTCTCTTTCTTTGTTGCGGGGACCATGCCTCTCGATAACATGCCCCCTTTCATTCTATCTCTGATGTTCAAATCTTTTGGAGAGGCGCGCATGACCGAGCCTGAAGCCTTTCCCGGTTACGCCGACGAGCAAGCTGACGCTATTCATCAGGCGCTGATCAATAGCCGCCGTGGCGTGCATTTCCTATCGGATAGTTCGGCACGAAAGAGCGTGGA
>DAISKX010000546.1:0-3290 GCA_036820725.1 Nitrospiraceae bacterium | reverse complement strand
GGCTGCATGCTCAGGCACTCGGAGCCTCCGCTACCGGGGAATGTTGTTTCGTGTGTAATTGAAAAGAAGGGCAAAACGACATGCGGACGTCAATGTAAATTTCCGTACTCATTCAATAAGAGGACCGTTCCATTCGGATCGTAGACGATTGGAAAGCGCCGTTCCTCGCCTTGCATCCCCTCTGCTGCGGTTGCAGGAATCTCCCAGAATCCGATCGTGATGACATCCATAAAAAAATGGATCACAGCTCTGACAATGCTCCGTTCATTCCCTCTCACATAGATATATATGGCAGTTTGGTTTCCCTCTTTCGTTGTAGCGACCTCGGCCGGCGCCCCAAGAATAGTTTCGACCTCCTCCCGAGGCATGCCGACCTGTAATCGCTCGAAACGAGGTTCCGGCTTGCCGCTGAGAGCCATGACGACCGAACAACCAGGAAGGACCAATAGGGTCAATACGACGAGTGATCGAATCATCATGAACAGTTGAAAGAGTCGTCTTTTTTCAACATTGCATGGACGGTTGTTGAAAGATATCGGATGATCGATCATCCATCAAGATATCTTCAACAATCGCTGCTATGAACGTCACACAACGGATCGGTCGTTTTCTAATATGGGTGAGTGTGTTGCTAGGAATAACCAATTGTTCGGTAGTCGCTGAGTATCCTCTGTACGTGGCGAAATCAACCGATTTCATTGTTACTACGAAGGAGCCAGCACAACCTTCGCTCTATAGAAGGGGCAAAACCCTATTTGAAAAGGTCTTATGGCAGTCATGCGTTCCACCGACGATGTGTGCGTATTGGTTTACGAAACGAACATCTCGGCATTTCGGACATTATTTTGGGGTCCATTCGGTTGCCCATGCTTCCCCATCCTGTTCTTTAACGATTTTCCTGAACGCCCGGACTTATTTCATCTGGCCGTTGTCTTTGTGACCCGGCATAAAGAGCATGGGCTCTCGTTTGATCCCCGAAAAGTCACTATTCGACATTCGAACGGTACGGTGAGCACTCCTCAGAACACCATAGGAGGCCGTGCTCATATGAAATGGGAAGAATACTGTCCCTTGCTAAAGCCTTGTCGCTCTCTTGAACAGCTCGTCGACAGTGAGGGTTTTATGAACGTTGAGAGTTCATATGAACTCTGGGACTGGACACCCTTCGTCGTAACGTTTCCTAAACAGCAGCAGACTCTGTTCCCAATTCGTGTAAGTTTAGAGGGAATGTCTCGTAGCGGCGATAGATACAAACTTCCCGAGTTTGACCTGATAGAAGGAAAAGGACGCATCGCGTATGTGTATCCACTAGAGCGTCCGAAGGCAAAGACTCTATGGGTATCTCCGCAAGGATGCCGCTGGTTCTGGCCGGAAAAGCCGGAAATCTCCTGATCATTAGTACCCGCACCATTCTCTTCCCTATACATTGACACCACTATTGCCGGCAAGTAGCCTGTCAGAATGATCTTTGGGACCAGGCGCGTTACCCGCATTCGTTGCGCTGAGTCCCTTCCACCTATCATTTTTCACTCACAATGGAATTTTGGTTATGCATGACCAGTCGGTAGAACGACATGTATTCGTCATCCTGGGCGCCACGGGCGACCTGACCAAACGGAAACTCCTTCCAGCGCTCTATCATTTGCGGAATCAGGGAGTATGCGAGAAGAATAATACGCTTGTCGTCGGCGCAGCACTGCCTGAGATGGGGGAGGATGGGTTCCGCCTGTGGGCCTATGAAGGCCTGCAGAAAGCAGGATGGCGTAATCAGAAGGATTTGCACGAATGGACCGAATCCTGCTTGTTCTACCAAAGCCTCCGCGAGGGCGGGCCGACAGACTTCGCGGCGCTAGAGGGATACATCCGCAACGTGGAGAAGACCCATGATATGCCGGGAAACCGCGTGTTCTACCTGGCGTTGCCGCCTGGGGCCGTGCCTGGCACGATCGAAGGGTTGGACCGGGCCGGGCTGCTCAAAGGTTCGGGGTGGGTCCGGGTCGTCGTAGAAAAGCCCTTCGGCCACGACTACCCATCCGCCCGCACCCTCAATGGGATGCTTCATCGCTATCTCGATGAGTCACAAATCTATCGTATCGACCATTACCTCGGAAAGGAGACGGTACAGAATCTTCTGGCATTTCGATTTGCCAATCCCATCTTTGAATCGCTCTGGAACCGGAACAGCGTGGAGAGCGTTCAAATCACCGTCGCGGAGGATCTGGGCGTAGAGCACCGCGGGGCCTATTATCAGCAGTCTGGCGCCTTTCGCGATATGGTGCAGAATCATCTGACGCAATTGATGACGGTGGTCGCGATGGAAGTTCCCGGCTCCTTTCACGCCGCGGCTATTCAAGCCGAAAAACTGAAGGTCCTCCACGCCGTCGCACCGATTTCGGCGCAGGACGTGATTTACGGACAATATACCGCCTGGCAAATCGCCGGCCATTCCATCAAGGGCTATCGCGAGGAGCCCGGAGTGTCCTCCGACTCAATGACCGACACCTATGCCGCGTTGAAAGTCGACATCAATAACTGGCGATGGAAGGGAGTTCCCTTTTATCTACGAACGGGTAAGCGCCTCCCGCGGAAGCTGACGCAGATCGCCGTGACGTTTCGCGAGGCGCCGACGCAGGTGTTCCCTTCCCTCGATCCGGGCAGCATCGGTCACAACAAACTGCTGATCACGCTGCAGCCAAACGAAGGCTTCTCGTTGGTGTTTTCGGTGAAGAGTCCAGGCCGGCCGTTTCGTCTGGCCAACCATGCCTTGCAGTTCGACTATGAGACGGCCTTCGGGCAACTCCCGGAAGCGTATGAGACGTTGCTGCGAGACGTGATGATCGGAGATCAGACGTTGTTCGTGAGCGCGGAGTTTACGGAATCGGCCTGGCGATTGTACGACCCGCTCCTGAACAGCAACCACCCCCTGTACTTTTACACGGCGGCGACGTGGGGACCCCGTGAGGCCGATGCCCTCGTAGAACGGTACGGCCATCAGTGGCAGCTAGGGTGGTAAGGGAGAGTGCGATCCGGGGCTTCGACTGCGATACGGAGGAACGGGAGGGGATTATTGGGTAGAAACAGTCTGGGGAAGGGTCGCGACGGGCGAGCGGGGATCGGGCGATTCGAGCGACATCTGCAGTTGAGAGGCGTGGTGGCGAATTTTTGTCAAAATCGGCTGCTCGTTCGAAGGGACGCGTTCGACGCGCCGGAGAAAATTGTTCCACACTGCCAACGCGGCTGAACGAAAGCCGTGCTGTTCCAACTCCACTCCGATCTGGTAGGTCGCGAAC
>DAISKX010000545.1:0-3302 GCA_036820725.1 Nitrospiraceae bacterium | reverse complement strand
CTAAAGCATGTGTTCCGGACGATTTTACTTTAACGCGCCATTGACTCTCTCCTCCGGTATCCTCAGAATTCCCTCGTTTTCCCCACTCATTTCACAACGCTTTTCACAACGGATTCTATAGATGAAATCGGAACCTTCCCAAACTGGTGAAGAAAAACTTCGATCCCATATCAGTAAGAAGCTACAGGCCGCCTTAAACCTTCAAGGGTATAGTTTCCAGGACGCGGTATATAAGGATATCGCAAGAACCTGGAATCAAACTCACCCATGGGCTCCATGGGTCTCAGAGTTGCCAGTCGGAGCGGAAGGAAATAGCACGAGAATCGATCTCGTGCTCAGCAATCCTATGGGAACAGTATATCTAGTGTGTGAGTGTAAACGGGTTAACCAATCATTAGCTGATTGGTGCTTCGTGGGTAGTTCATTTCAGGTTGAATCCGGCGCGATGTCCGGACCCGGGCCGCGGGCATACATCGAAACACTAGAAAAGCGGAATTACTCTATAGTCGGTCCCGCCGGGAACCCTGACTTCTATCTTACAAAGATTACCGCTATGAATACCGAAACAAGTGTGTATCAAAGAGGGATAGAAATTAAAGGGGATACACACGGCGAACGAGGCGGTGATGGACGAGGGCAAATTGAAGCAGCCGCGACTCAGCTCTGCCGTGGCTTAAACGGCTTCGTTGATTTTATGATTAAGCATCCAGCCCTTAGGCGTGATAAAGATCGCGTTTTTGGTGTATTGCCCGTCATCATAACTACCGCTAGGTTGTGGGGTTGCAAGGCTGATTTATCAGAAGCTTCACTTAAAACTGGAAACCTCGATTCACCAATCAATGTGACTTCTGAACCCTGGCTTTGGTATCAGTTTCCTCAATCGGAAGCCCTTAAGCATTCTGCGAAACTAGCAAGTGAGTCGGCTAATATCGGAGAACTCCTTTATAGAGAGTTTATTCGCCCAATTGCCGTGGTTAACTCCAGCCATATTCAAGAGTTCCTGACCGCTAAGATGTGGCACTTCCTCGATATCCGCTGAAAAAACATTGCGCCTTCACATGAGAAACTGAACGGGGGTTAGAAGGGCTTGGATTGTCACTTCATTTGATTACCCACCAGGTACGCCCCATACCTCTCCATCAGCTCCTGTAGCTCTTGCATCCGCGCGGGCTCGCATGAGAGCCATTGACTCTCTCCCCCAGTTTCCTCAGAATTCCCCCCCGTTTCCCCACTCATTTCACAACGCTTTTCACAACTGCAACGCCTATGTAGACCCACGGGAGGCGAACATGGGACGAAAGAAGAACAAACTCGTTTGTACGTCATTTTTGCTGGACCGCAACAACATGCCGCGCCAGGGACGCGCTATATCGCTGAGAATGGGTCTACAACGGATATCCGCTCAAAGGCAGCTCGCTTCTATACGTTTTGCTGAGGCAAAGGCGTTCGCTGAGAGCAAGGGAATAGAGTTGACCGCTGTCACTTACATCGGATTGGAGGACTTTACGGATTTCGAGATGCAGTAAAGCTAGAGAGGGCCCGCTATCCAGATGACGAGCCCCCTATGCCGCCATCATTTTACCAAATGCCAAGCTGCCACACCTTTCAATCGACACGGGTCGTGCTGTGCTTTTTATTCAGGCTCACCAAGGCTGAAGGCCACCGTCAAGGTGGTTCCGCCTGGTAAAGCCTCAAGCAGGGTCTGGCTCCCATCTTGAGCGCACACGTTCAGGGCCACTGTCGGTGTTTCAGAAGACAGAATCAGTGGCTCCACCAGCGCCGTGCGACTGAATTGTCGTGCGGTGTCACGAAAATCCTCCGGAACAGCAGGATTGTCTGCCAGTTCTTCCATCTTGGTCAGAAACCACCGACCGGGCAGAACAATGGCTCCCTCAGGCGTCCGTTCGAAGCGGACTGGGGAAGCCTTGCGTTGCAAGTTGTCATCGTATTCATCCACTGGACACGGCGTGACGAGGAGCAAAGAAAGGCCGGCGCTCTGACTAGGCAATAACATGCAGCGTCCAACTGTAACGTCACCACCCGAGTTGACCAATCCCTGTGCCTGGAACACCTCCATGGCCGAGTTAGTAAAGCGCTCGGCCTCCTCCAGGCTATCATCCGGTGGTGGCCGCAGGATGCCGTATTCCAGCAATACCTCTGTCACGCGGTACATCATGTTCTGCATCACTTCGGGTGTACATGGGATCATACTTTCGGCTGTCATGGTGGTTCTCCTTTATTCCAGCTTGATCGGTGCGCCGCACGGGTACCGTTTCGCTGGTTTGAAAAGGTCGCTTTTCGTTCCGTCGATTCCGCCTCACGTATCCATCATGTCTGCCGTAGCACGCTTAAGCAATGTCGATTCCACTATCCCCCATACTTCTCCATCAGCTCCTGTAGCTCTTGCATTCGTGGACTTTCCTGAATAGTACAACTGTGGGCATATATTCACCTAGGGTTCTGTACACCCATTGCCAGGGAGCTTACTAGGGCTCGGTACGGGCAAAACAGCGTACAGTCAAGGCATGAGACAGAGTGATGCACCGGTTATGGAGCGGCAGTGGGACGTGATCACGATTCACATTACCTGCTTGGGCGGATGGCTGCACCTGGTTACGGTCTTTTTGGCGCTTGGTAAATGGGCCAGCATTGTTCATTCAAGCTGGTGGGTCGTGTTCCTGCCCTCCCTCCTCTATGGCGCGCTGGTGGTCCTGCTGGCTGCGCTATCGGAGGCGTTCCTATTTTCGCGCGGTGCAGCTAGGTTCACGCTGCAGACCAGTCGCCTCCTTCACTCACGTAAGATTCTTTTTCACCAGTCGCAGCAGACTTCTCTAGTAAAGAGATAAAGCAGCCTAGAGCCTCTCAGCCTCAGTCGGGCCACTCCGCCTTCATCCTGATTGGTTGCACGTACCGCCTGATGACCGGTCTCACGGGCTTGCGAATTGCGGAAACTCTTTTCTCAATCTAGCCGCCGTATTTCTCCATCAGTTCTGTAGCTCCTGCATCCGCGCGGACTCATATTCAAGATGCCCATGTGAAAGTGCTGCACCAGCGGCACTTGGCCGTTCATGGGAGCGTGAATTGGGCCGCTCATGAGATTCCTTTCTGTTGGACCGCTTGGGCCTGGCCAGTCCGTCTCTTAGCCTGACGAACTTTCCGTTTGTGATTGGCTCATCGAGCGATCGGTATATACTCACCAGATCGGCGCAAACAGGCTATGCGATTTGGTTTCATGCCATCCCCTCGAAAACAAAGGATCTCATGGCTTCCATTTTAGTCATTGAAGATGACGCCGCTATCCG
>DAISKX010000544.1:0-3325 GCA_036820725.1 Nitrospiraceae bacterium | reverse complement strand
GAATTACGAATTATGTCTGCGAAGGATACCCGCCCGAAGGGCGGAATATGGTAATTTCGTCACTTTTCTGCGAAATCCTCAATGATTGGCCACTTTTCAGGTTCTGACTGGACAGCCTGACAGCGATTTTGGCTAAACCGGTGAGGATGGGGCTGACCCCTAATTTGTCAGGCATTGTCTTTTCCCATTGAGGCGAGGAAGGAATCGGCTTCTTTAATGGACGCGTTCAGTTCCTTAATGAGTGAATCGATGTTCCCTTCCACCGAGACCAATTCGCTTTTTAATGACGCGATCGCTTGGGCGTTCAGGTTATGCTTCAGAAAGAGGACCTGATCTTTCAACTTCGCCAACACCGGATCCATTTTCGTTTCCGCCCGTTTCATGGCTTTGATCAATTGAGCATAGTGCGTGCGCGTCTGTGTGAGTTGCTGTTGGCTGTTCTTGCGCAAGGCGGCACTGGAATACTCCTTCAGTTCGGCGTTCCATTCCTTAAATAAGGCTTCAGAGACATCTTCCACCGAGGCGATTCGGTCTCGAACCGATTGGGCTTTGGCTTCGCTCCGCTCGTATTCGGTGTTCAGGACATCGTACTTCTCCTGTAACTCCCCGGCCTGGATATTCAGGGTTTTTCGTGAAGCGGTCGAGAGCCGATTTGAATTGTTCTTTGGCGTCCTGTTGGGCGTCACGGGCTTTTTTCACATCGCTTACCATCAGGTTGCGCTTGTGATAGCCCAATTTTTCCATCGTTTCATAATAGGCTGTCTGGCAACCAAACGCCGCCAGGCTGACGAGGACGATCCCACATGTTAGGAGAGAGCACAGTCTGCGAGAACATAACGGAGAATATTGAAGGCGCGTCCTAACATCCTTGTGCAAGCGGTTCATGGTCATGGTCTCCTTCAAGACGTTTACTTCATCGCGAGAATGATAGGCGTGTGATCGGAAGGCTTTTCTAGGCCGCGTGGCCCCTTGTCAATCACGCATCCAGTCATACGCGCTGTGAGCGAGGATGCCACGAGAAAGTGGTCAATGCGAATGCCGCGATTGTTGGCCCAGTGGTTGAGGAAATACTCCCAAAATGTATAGTGCCCCGGCTCCTTCGTAAAATGTCTGAACGCATCGATATATCCTGCCTGGATCAATCCCCGGAATCGAGCACGAGGTTCTGGCTGAAAGAGCGCATCGTGCTTCCAATATTTAGGGCTGAAGCAATCAATGTCTTCCGGAATGACATTGAAGTCACCCCCTATAATGGTCGGCACCTTTTGTTCCTTCAAGGCAACGAGTCGTTTGTTCAGCCTTTCCATCCAGGCAAGCTTATACTCAAATTTGTGCGTACCAATTGGATTTCCGTTGGGTAAGTAAATATTGATAATCCGCAGATCTTGGATCGTCATTTCGAGGTAGCGGGCATGGCTGTCGCTTTCGTCACCAGCAAGGCTTCTCGAGATCACTTGCACAGGATGCCGGGAGAGCGTCGCGACGCCGTTATACGTTTTCTGCGCCACAAATTCGGCATGAAATCCGATGGCCTTCAATGCATCGACAGGAAACGCCATGCCCTTCAGTTCTTGTAAAAGCAGGACGTCTGGGTTATGCGCCTTCAGCCAATTGATGACATGGGACAAGCGAGATTTTAATGAGTTGACATTCCAGCTTGCTATTAACATTGGAAAGTCCCTTGAGTTTTCCGATCCCTCAGCAGCCTGAACAATTCGTACATGTGATACCCTTCAGCCGGCATTAATAACCGCACCGTCAATTTGCACAAACCATTTACCCATCTGCTGCCGACTACGATCACAGGCATCGTACGCCATTGAGCCCGCGAGTGGAATCGAACCACCGCCTGCGGTTTACGAATCAGTGGAAAGGGGTTGCTCAAGTCTATGAAGACCTGGGCAATCCCTCCTCCACTAGCAGAGATCATGCGGTAAGGCCTTCAGTTGTATTTGTCGCTCTTCCTACCAAGACTAGCCAATTTGTCGCTCTCGTTAACACTGTAATAACACCCCGCTCCCCTCATCGGCACACCCCCCCGGCTTGGGTCTGAGACTCCTAAGGGAAATGTGTGAACCAAACAAAGGGCATGTTGTCGGCTGTGCCAACGGTATGTAGTGGCTGGCCTAGTCGGGTCAAGAGTTACAACTCTGCCCGTCAGATGCCAGGATGTTCATCATGATGGATTCAACGTACGCGGCAATCATCTAGTCAGGAGGACTGGAGACAGCAGTGTTTCCGTCGCATTTAGAAAGCTGACAAACTCTGGTCGAAGCCTTTTCATCTGAGACCGCCTTTCACGGATACTACTGAGAGCGGCTGCCGCCGCTAACAACGAGGTTGAAGGGAAGAAGGAGGGGTACGAAAAGAAATCGATGTTGTTTATGTCGGGTAGCCGACAATGCCAGGGTAGAGCTGGGTGGTATCCCAGTGGGCAATGGAGTTGCAAGTTGGTATTTAGTCGCCCCGGATAATGCGACAAGTATGGATCACGAAGACTCATACCAATGCAGGATGAGCGACGATTCAGAACGATTGCATGTGAATCTGGCTTTCTATCACCTATTTTGTTCTAGAGGAGGATACATGAGACAGTTACATCACAGGGTTCTGCGGCAAGGTTTCAGTGCAGTTCTCATTGGGGGGTGCAGGGTTATGACTAGTTATGCTTGGGTAGTATCGACTTAGGCTGAGGCTATAGTTGCGAACTGCGAGCCTAGTTGTGGTTTGATCATGGGAAGAGGAGGTCTTAGAATGAACGACGGATTGCGAGCAGGAAAAATGGCTGTTCATGGAACAATGCTGATGCTGTTATGGAGCCTCATGCCAATGGGATCGCCGGTCGCGCATGGGCAACCGGTGCCCGCTCCGCCAGCCCCCATAGAACCGGTCCCCATACAGCCGGTGCCCCCACAGCCAGTCCCCGGGCAACCGTCGCCGGCGATGACGCCGGCAGAAGCTGAACGGGCCAGGGAGGCGGAGCGGTTGAACCAGGCGGAACGAGCGCGCGCGGCCGAGCCGGAAGTGAAAACTGAACGGATACAGGTGCGCCCGAGCGAGACGTACCTTGCAGGATTCGGGGGCTATACCTTCGGCGGGAAGATCAGTGACGTGGAAAGCACGGGCTTCCTGTCCGGCCTCAATCTCAATGATCGTGATCTTGCGGATGCGGGAGTCTATGGTGGAAAGGTCGGGCATTTCTTTGGCGATCGAATGGATTGGCTGGGCGTGGAGATGGAAGCGTTCAACACAACGCCCCATGTGGAGCAGCGGCCGACTCGAGCTACACGATCGCCGAAAACGACTTCATGACCGCGGGGGGAGA
>DAISKX010000543.1:0-3332 GCA_036820725.1 Nitrospiraceae bacterium | reverse complement strand
CTCTGCGTCGGCGAGAGTCTCGCTGATCGCGAGGCCGGCCTCACCGAGGCCGTCGTGATGCGGCAGATTCGTGATGGATTGGCCGGATTGCAGCGGGAGCACATAGACCACGTTCTAATCGCCTATGAGCCGGTATGGGCAATCGGCACGGGCCGCGCAGCCACGCCCGAGCAGGCCGTCGTCGTCCACCAGACCATTCGCGCGACGATTGAAAAGAGTTGGAACGCTCACGCGGCACAGGTCGTCCGTATCCTGTACGGCGGCAGCGTCACCCCGCAGAATATCGGTGGTTTTTTGTCTTCCCCGGAAATCGACGGCGCATTAGTCGGCGGGGCTTGTCTGGATCCCACTTCGTTTGCTACACTCTGCCGGATCGCACTGGATTCTCACATTTCCCCCGGATAATTATGTATACATTGCTCGTCATCATCCATGTCATCGTGTGCACGCTCATGATCGGCGCCATTCTGCTTCAATCCGGCAAGGGCGCGGAAATCGGCGCCGCGTTCGGCGGATCGAGTCAAACGGTCTTCGGGAGTCGAGGCCCTGCAAACTTTCTCAGCAAGTTCACGGTCGTGACAGCCTTCGTCTTCATGCTCACATCTCTGACCCTCGCAATCCTGGCGAAGGACCGCACATTTTCCTCCACCGTCATTGATCTCAACAAGAAGGTTCCTGCCGCACCAACCACCCAGGGGAACGCACCTGCCTCACCTTCCAGCGACTCGCATTCCTCAGGCGAATCGTCGGGCTCTCACTAAATCTGAGCTTCAGTATTTCTTTCACGCGATCGCAACACCCGCCTGGCATCACGCGCAATGCGCTGCGCATCGCTGCTGTCACGTTGTTGTGAAGAGGCTGCGTGACCTAAATCGGTGTGAGCCAATGACGGTGAGTGGTGTCGAGACCATGCACGATGTCAAAAAATGATTTTTGGAGTGACAGGGTCACCGGACCCGGCTTACCCGAACCGATACGCCGTCGATCGATCTCCGTCACGGGAGTCATCTCGGCTGCGGTGCCGGTCACGAAAACTTCATCGGCGATATACATCTCATCGCGCGTAAACCGCTCTTCCAATACGGCGATGTCCCGCTCCCTTGCCAGCTGGATGATGGAATTCCTGGTGATGCCTTCGAGGATCGAGGTGAGTGGCGTGGTCTTCAACTGTCCACGGCGCACGATGAACACGTTCTCGCCGGTTCCTTCCGCGACATATCCTTCAGGATCCAGCATGATGGCTTCATCATAGCCGTCCGCCTTCACCTCCCGTTTCGCGAGAATCGAATTGACATAGTAACCGGAGATCTTTCCACGCGTCATGGACACGTTCACATGATGCCGGGTAAAAGACGACACCTTGGCTCGAATGCCCTTGACCAGAGCGTCGTCACCCAGATAGGTGCCCCAATTCCACGCTGCAATTCCGACCTGGATAGGATTGTCACCTGGATAGAGGCCCATGGCACCATAGCCGATATACACGAGCGGCCGGATATAGCAGGCATCCAGCCGGTTGACCCGAACCGTCTCGATAATCGCCTCGGTGATGGCCTTCTTATCGTACGGAATCCGTATCTCTGCAATATGAGACGATTCAAACAACCGGTCGACATGCTCCGAGAGCCGAAAGATCGACGATCCGCTTTTGCCTTTATAGCAGCGAATACCTTCAAATGCCGCCAAGCCGTAGTGGAGGGAGTGGGTCAATATGTGGACGTTGGCGTCGGCCCAATTGACAAACCGCCCATCCATCCAAATTTTTTCGCTGGCTTGCAGCATGCGCCGACTATAGCAGCGGCTTGGTGGACGGTCAAGGTAACTCAGGTCAAGCCAACTCAGAGAGCACCGTGTGCTGTCAGGTTATCGCGCTACGGGGAACGTTGAGACTACCTGACTCAGGATGGAACCGGATACCCTCGTGAGACAATGCAAAAGAGCACCACCGCCTTGACTCTTTCCGAAGAGTTGTGATATCTGCTTGAGTTCTCCTTCGGAGGGAATGTCGACATGTACGCAATAATTGAAACGGGTGGAAAACAGTACCGGGTCGAACCGGGCGCGCTTATCCAGGTGAGTTCATTGCCGGGCGAGGTCGGCGCGGCTGTACAACTACAACAGGTGCGGCTCGTCCACGGCGACAAAGGGTTCACCATCGGCCAACCGGTGGTGGCTGGTGCCCTGGTCACGGCAGAGATTGTTCGCCAGGGTCGCACTCGATCCATCACGGTGTTCAAAAAGAAACGGCGAAAGAACTATCGTCGGACCAAAGGACACCGACAAGGGTTTACCCAGATCAGGATTACGGGTATCGAGACACACTAGGCAAAGACGGGAGTAAGTCATGGCAACAAATAAAGGCGGCGGATCGACCAGGAACGGTCGGGACAGCAATCCGCAATATCTTGGCGTCAAGGCATTTGGCGGCGAGTTGGTCAAGGCCGGGTCAATCATCATGCGTCAGCGAGGCACCAAGTTCTTTCCAGGGTTCAACGTCGGTTTGGGGAAGGACCATACTCTGTTTGCCTACGTGACCGGCGTGGTCAAATTTGAGGGAGGCCGCGGCCGACAAAAGGTCAGCGTGTATCCCGTCCAGGCAAAACAAGCCGTCGGCTAGACGTCACCGCTCTAACGTGGCAGAACCATCGTAGCGAATCCCTCCTCTTCTCGAGTCCCATTTTCCTTTCCTATGTAGCGTTTTGGTACGTTATACTGCCTCACTCGGATTGTACCTTCACGAGTCACCTCGGATACACAATGTCGACCTTTGTCGATCAGGTTCGTATTTTCGTGAAAGCCGGTAACGGCGGAGACGGCATCTGTAGCTTTCGGCGGGAGAAGTATGTCCCGCGAGGAGGACCGGACGGCGGGGACGGCGGCAACGGGGGCCACGTTCTATTCGTCGCATCCCACCGTCTGACGACCTTGTTGGATCTACGCTTTCAGAAGCATTACGAAGCGAACAGCGGCGGATACGGCGAAGGCAGTAACCGGCACGGCGCGAACGGAACCGATGTCGTGGTGCCTGTTCCTGTTGGAACGATGATGTTCGATGATACCACGCAGGAAGTACTCGCCGATCTGAAGAGCGAAGGCGAGCAATGGGTAGCCGCAAAGGGAGGCCGGGGCGGCCGGGGCAATTCTCATTTCGCCACTTCGACGAATCGAGTCCCGACGCATTTCGAGACCGGCACTGCCGGCGAAGAACGTTGGCTTCGGTTGGAGCTCAAACTCCTCGCTGACGTCGGCTTGGTCGGCTTTCCCAACGCCGGAAAATCAACCTTGATTGCCGCGATCTCTTCCGCCCGGCCTAAGATTGCAAATTATCCGTT
>DAISKX010000542.1:0-3337 GCA_036820725.1 Nitrospiraceae bacterium | reverse complement strand
GTCGGTGCTTAAGAACTGATACCCCGCGCCGGCCCCAATCGTCGTGCGGAGCTCCAGATTCTGAAACTTGTCATGTTCGAGCATGCCGAAATTATTGAAAAAGACCTTCTCGGTAAGGAAGTAGTCGTATTTCAATTGGCCCGACCAGTTTCTGGCCGTCACTGCGCTGTTTGCTTCTCCATAGTTGTATTTGGCCTCTGCATACACCCGTTGACGATGGGCCTGAATCGTAGCCCGCCCGATCGCATTCACCGCCTTGGTATTCGTGTTGCCGGAGGTGTGGTTTCCGCCGATGGTGACCGTACCATCATGGCGGATGTGTCCGATATTGATCCCTTTGATCTGCTCCAATGGAATAGGACCGTCCTTCGTGAGTTCCGTGACGTGACGGAATTCATACCCGCCCAAGAAGAAATCCGTGACCACGTCTTTGTGTTCCCCGGGCACTCGGAGCCGCATGGGTTTGGTGGACGTGACACGCACCACTTTCGCCCAATCAATCTTCATCTCTCCATATTCCGTATGAAGAGTCAGCACGTTATCTTCCATTTTCACAACCTCACCCGTGAGGCGATCGCCATTGCGCACATCGACCTCATCGGCCGATGTCAAAGCCGGGGTCAGGCCGATGACCGCGAGGACCAGCCAGTGATGGAAACGCCGATCCCTCAACAAGTGAGGGCTCCCGGACTGGGCCGGTGTGCCGTATCTAGGCCATGAGGGTCTGTGAGGCCGACGCCCGTATTGAGGGCGATCCTGTGACACCGATGAGCCGCGCAGAGCGGTTCGTGCATCGAAGAAGATTCCAAAGCCTTTGTTCTATCGCCGGAGGATCGAGGAACTATACCGATGCCGGAAGGCATCATAGTCCTTTTCCTTCTATGACCGGACAACGGCTGTATGCTTCCAGATGAGTCACGTCAGGAGCGCTCTCCTAACCCACGGAGCCTATTGGAACTGTAGAGGACATGCTTTCCCCACCGCCTCTTCCTCACCTGGTCGAAAGGTCCGATCGACCGCGTCGTCGCATGATGAGCAGTCCAACGATAAGCGCAAGCAAGACGGTCACCGCCACGATGATGACCGTGCGGTGCACCATCGGAGAGAGTCGCTCCCATTCTTTCCCGAGTCCATATCCGATGGCAATGAATGTCGTCGACCACAGTAATGCGCCACAATAGGCAAAGCGCGCGAAGACGTTCAGCGGTAGATTCGCCGCGCCGGCAAGCAACGCGACCAGGTGCCGGACGCCGGGTACGAAATAGGCCAAGAGCAATGCATACTTTCCCCAACGCTGCAGCCAGGTCTGTCCTTGCGCAATGTGCTCAGGACTAAGGCGGAGCGCGGGACCTAGCTTCGTAATCACGTGGGAGCCGGCAAACCGCCCGATCCCATAACTCAGGCTAATGCCGGTCGAGCTGCCGAGAAAGGCGGCTGCCAAAGAAGGAATAAAGGCCAGTTCTCCTTTGAAGCTCAGGTACCCGACGAATGTCAGCAAGGCCTCGTCAGGCACGGGTAGCCCGACGATCCCGAGCATCAGGAGGAGAAAGATCCCCCCATAGCCATACCGCGTGATCCATTCAAAGCCGGCGTCCATCGAAGTACTCTGGCTTCATGACGACTTGGTGTTCCACCTCCGGATTTTATAGATGCCGCTTTCTCAACTCATCTGATTCGATGAGCCTGTTCTGAGTGAGGATCATGACCCCATGCCCTTGGGCCAAGACTGACCTCGACATCGCGTACCCCGACCGGGAATAGAACATACCGCTGCACGATGACCGCTCGTTGTTCGAATTGCTGATACCGCTCTGCTCTTGAGTCTGACGGTCACCCGAAAACGACGACAGGTGAAAACAAGAGTAAATGACGGCTTCGGCATCCCCGACGAAAGGAGTGAACCCATGAAACGGTCGAAGTTCTCCGAAGAGCAGGTAGTCTATGCTTTCCGCATCGCCATAGCCGGCTCTCGGTCGTGTCGATCGCGACCTCATCACACAGCCCCATTCGCACTCCCGCGTAGCGACGAGTCGCGCTCCGTTACCGGACAAGACTACCCCTTGATTTCAATTTTTTACGAGGTAAAATTATTATTCTCGACAATCATTCGCAACCCTGTGCGACGAATGAAAGCAACTCTCCTTACAGGTATGGTTTCTCTGGTGCTGGCAGGAGTGACGCCGGCATTTGGTGAGGAACCATTGTTATACGAGACGTGGGTTCACTCTTATTTCAACCCCGGCCGGCTTGATGAGTTCATACAGGCGCACAGGGCTCAGTACCTTGACGACTATTTCCAATGCTCTCAGGAGGCCCAGCGCTTATTACGTGAGGAATCCAACGTACGTGACCGGCGGTGCGATTTTTCGCCTGGTTCCGGTGTACGCAGTAGCTGCCGGAAGGAGAACCAATTCCGCGGGTTAGATAAGCATCTAGCAGAGTTGGATCAGGCGATTCGGACTCACAAGGCCTGGCTCGATGTGGAGTCCGGCCGCAATGCCGCAACCGCTGCCCGAGCCGCTGAAGCCTTCGAAAGCTCCTGCACGCAGCCGGCCTGCGACATCGCAAAAAGAAAAAAGAACGAAGTACTGCGTGACCTCAGGCCCTATCTCCAGTGCCCGCCGATCACTGAACGCCCCGCCGATGTAGACCCCAGCTTCAAAACATTCGAGTTTCCCACCGACCAGGGCGGATGAGTCTTCCGGCGTGTGTTGCTCGGCCACGACTGGGGTAATCGCGCGGCCGTCATCGAGCGCGGTTGACTCGCCCCGTTACTTTCCGCCTTGAACGGAGAGTTCCCAGCGGTACCCGTCAGGATCGTGAAACCATAATCCCATGTTCGGAGAGCCGGGGGCCTCCGGGCCGATTTCGTCGCCCGGATCTTCCACCTTGACCTTGTGCTTTTTCAGATGCGCGAGCGCCTTTCGCAGCGCGGTCATGTTCGGCAGATGAAACGACATGTGCCCAATCGTCTTCGGCGACGGCTTGCCCTTCGAGAAGACGATCGTCACGTTGTCGTTGCCGACCCCGACGCCACCTTCATACTCGAACTCCTTGCGCAATCCCAGTACCCGCACGAACCAGGTCGCGCTGCGGCGCGGATCACGGACGGCCACTCCGAAATGCCCCACGGTGCCGATGGTGAAGGGAACTTTCATAGCTCTTTCCTCCATAGCTCAACCGGAAGGACACATCAAAGGTGGAATGCCTCCCAATGTGAAGCAGGCCGTGTGATGCCTGCCTTCAGCAGCTCGTGAATGAGCATTTGACGCGGGTTGCCCTGCTTGCCTGCCAGCTTCCGCAACTGTTTCAAGGGCCCAGGAGGCGAATGGCATCA
>DAISKX010000541.1:0-3337 GCA_036820725.1 Nitrospiraceae bacterium | reverse complement strand
AGATTTTCAGAGTAATCAACCGGACAATCGATGACGGCGGTGGCCCTGGAAGCCAACGCTTCTTTGAGGATAGGCACGAATTCCGACGGATGACTCACACGCCAGCCCTTCGCCCCGAAGCTGCGCGCATAGGCGATCAGGTCCGGATTCGTGAACTCGACGCCTGATGTCCGGCCAAAACGCATCTGTTGCTTCCAGCGAATCACTCCATATCCGTCATCCCGCCAGACCACCACCACAATCGGAAGTTGCAGCCGACGCGCGGTTTCCAATTCGCTGGCATTCATCAGAAATCCTCCATCGCCGGTCACGACGACCACACGGCGCGACGGGTACAGCAATTGAGCGGCGACGGCGCCCGGTAATCCGATGCCCATCGCGGCAAACCCGTTCGAGATAATGCATGAATTCTCCATTTCACAGGGAAACATCCTCGCCATCCACAGCTTGTGGGCGCCGACATCACAGACGATCAGGTCGTCGGCGGATAGGACGGCTCGAAGGTCTTGAATGATATGCTGCGGGCGCATGGGCCAACTTCTGGGTAGCGCGTACTCCTGTTCGAAGCCGGCCATGAGTCGGTGGCGACAATCCTTCGCCCATTCCCCGGAGAACGGGTGCAACCGGCTCGCGATCCGATCGAGCGAGAGTGCGATATCTCCCAGCACACCCGCCGTCAGCATATAGTGCTGATCGACTTCACAGGGTAAGGTGTCGATATGGACGATGACCTTGTCGTGGTTCGGATTCCACAACATCGGAGCATATTCCGCGAAATCGTATCCGACGGCGAGGATGGTGTCGGCTTGGTTCACGGCCGCATTGGTATAATCCTGAATCTGCAAGCCAATCGCGCCCAGCGAGAGTTCGTCTTCATCCGGCATGACGCCTTTGGCCATGAACGTGTGAACCACCGGGATACCGAGTTGCCGTCCGAATTGTCGAACGGCCGAGGCCGCGTGGCGACGCACGACACCATTACCGACCAGCATGATGGGACGACGGGCACGCCCGATCACGGCAGCTGCTTTCTCGACTTGACTTGCCCCCGGTTCTGGAATCGGAGGGGACTGGACCCGAAGGAGGGCCAAATGGTCCGGATGGGGAACCAATTCCGCCGCGACATCTTCGGGCAACTCCAGATGGGTCGCACCAGGCTTTTCCGTTTCAGCGACTTTGAAGGCCTTGCGAATGGCCTCGGGAATGACGTGGGGCCGGATGAGTTCGGCAGTCCATTTGGTCACAGGCCGAAAAATGGAACGGACATCGATGGCCTGGTGCGACTCCTTATGCATCCGATCGAGAGGTACCTGCCCTGTAATTGCCACGAGAGGAGCCCGATCGAGATTGGCATCGGCCACGCCGGTGAGCAGATTCGTTGCCCCCGGCCCCAGGGTCGAAAGACAGACACCGGCCCGACCAGTCAGCCGGCCGTGAACATCGGCCATAAAGGCTGCACTCTGTTCGTGTCTCGTGGTAATGACCCGAATCCCGGAATCCAACAACGCATCCATGACCTCGAGGTTCTCTTCCCCCGGAACACCGAACAGGAGCTCCACCCCTTCGTGTTCGAGACAACGCACCAATAATTCAGCCGCCTTCATGGGATCTCCTTCGGGGGATCAGTTCGCTCGAATCACAACCGCCTGGACAATAAAGACTCCAAGTCAAGTCGGAGTTGCCGGGCATCGACAAAGTGAATGGTTTGCATGTGCAACCGCTTGGCCGGCTCCAGATTTCCCGGCCGGTCATCGACAAACAGACAACCTTCCGGAGGTTCTTGCATGATCTGGAGGGCCCGCTCGTAGATCTTGTCGTGCGGCTTTCGTATCCCAAGATAACAAGAACTCAGGAAGCATCGGAAATAGCGGCGGAGGTCAAATCGATCGATACGATATTGATTCACTGGCAACGATTCATTGTTCAATGCAACTAAGATAACGCCTCCAACCGACACGAGGCGTTCCAAGATTCGAAGCACCTCGTGGTCAGGCTGCGATTGGGCATAGACGAACTCCTCGAAGGCCTGACGGGTAAAGGGACGGGACCTATAAAACAGTGTTTCCGTCAGATAATCTTCCAGACTCAGGCGGCCGCAGTCGAAATCATCGATGACTTTGGCATGCCGTGTTTCGAAGTCGGCAAGATCAAAATCGAAGAGACGAGCCGCTTCAGCCCGCGACCGCCTGTCCCAGCCGTTCGTGAGCACGACACCGCCGATATCCCAGAACATTATGTGCACGATGTGCACGTCACCCGTCATACAACAACCGTCATTCGGGCAACGGGGTAGAGCACGTACATTCTTCTTGATCCACGGTTGACGAATGACGCTTGACCAATCCGTCTACTGTCCAGCCGCAGGGGAAAGACAGGCCACGGTTTCGCGTGCGATCTCCTCTTCTTCATCAACAGCACTCACGTACACAGGGAGAGCGGCGCCGTCCCGACTGATGCACACAATCTCGCCCGGCTCCAGCCTATTCACCCCGGCGTTCGCGTCCGGGACCAGATCCATTCCACACCATTCCATCCCGTTGCAAATCCGGGCCCGGATATCCGGAGCATGTTCGCCAATGCCGCCGCTGAACAGCACAGCATCAACTTTGCCGAGGACTGCCAAATAGGCGCCGATGTACTTACGGACGCGATAGCAAAACACGTCAATAGCCAATCGGGCGTCTGAATGGCCGCCTTGTTCCGCCTGCATGAGTTCAGCCATGTCGGAGGATAGACGAGAGAGGCCGAGTAATCCCGAGCGTTTATTGAGGATCTGCTCGATTTCCTTGGCCGGCAGATTCTCCTGTTCGGCTAAGAAACTGACGATCGCAGGATCGACGTCACCGCATCGAGTGCCCATGACCAGGCCCTCCAGCGGAGTAAAGCCCATCGATGTATCGACCGATCGTCCCCCGCGAATGGCGGTCGCAGAGCACCCGTTGCCCAGGTGCACCGTGATGAGATTGACCTGGTCCGGCGATGAGCCCCTGAATGTGGCATAGCGAGCGGCGCTTGAGGCATGCGCAAGTCCGTGGAAGCCATACCGGCGGATGGCATGTCGTGCGCTGAAATCCCGGGGGATGGCATACGTCGCGGCATAGTCGGGAATCGTCAGATGAAACGTGGTATCAAATGCTGCCACCATGGGTACCTGGTTCCCAAGGAGCGATCGGGCGGTGCGAATACCGGCGAGACTGGCTACGTTATGTAACGGAGCCAATCGAGCCAACTCTTCGAGCCGCGCGAGCACCCCGTCGTCGATCACGGCGGTCTGTGTAAACCACCCTCCTCCATGGACCACCCGGTGGCCCACCGACTCAATCGGTCGATCCTTCAC
>DAISKX010000540.1:0-3337 GCA_036820725.1 Nitrospiraceae bacterium | reverse complement strand
CCTTCGGTATGGTCACAGTCTTTATGACTGAAACGAAAGATACAAGTTCTGAATTATGAATTAGCGGGAAGCGTATCTGGTCAGAACCGTATCTCCTGAAGCGTTCTGTAGAAGCGTCATCCGTCATTCGTCAACCGTGATCGAGGAGCGACGAGATGCGAACAATGGCGGGCGCAAGCCGAAGGGTGAAGCACGCCGTCGTTCACGCGGCTCTGGAGGCCGCCTTTTCTAGTAACTCGTGAATCAAGGTCTGATATGGCTTTCTTTGCTTGGCCGCCATCTTCCGAAGCTGATTCAACAGGCGCGGCGAGAGGCGGATCGCGATCAACTGCTTCGCCATTCCACTAACCGGTCTGCCGACTCGACGCGCGCGTCGGAGTTCTTCCTTTGTGGACTCCGGGATGTCCGAAAAATCAATCTGCGAGTCGGGAATAGGCTTGACGTTCCCGCCGGCTCGCCGGCCGCGCGCTGATGATCCTGAATGTTTCTTCTTCATGGTCCGTCCTCCGTATCGTATAGACGACGAGCAACAGTCGCTCACTCACCGATAGACCAAGTCGCTTGAACCGCTGTTCCTGGTGCGAATGTGCAACGTCCTCCCAGTCGAGGCCCGCTGGTATCGCCGAAAACCGTGGCAGCTTCTTCAAAGGGGACACCATGCTTTTCGAAATTGCCAATCGCCTTCAAAATGTCCCATGTAAACACTGCTGTGTATATACACTAATTCGCCACCCGGTCGCAAGGACCGGTAGAAAAAGAGATCGCTGATGGCCAATGGGATGATAAGGCGAGTTCTGAATTCTGAGTTGTGAATTCTGAGTGATGAATTAACGCGTTCTGCAGCATCGTCATCCGTCATTCGTCAACCGTTAAGAAATAAGGAGCCTTCTTGTTCCGTACGCGACGATTGACACATGCCGCATGCGATGCACACAATCGGTGACTTTCTGGCAATTGACGGGGTGCATGAGACGAACGACGAGATACGAACTACAAGCGACGCATAAGATAGATCAGTCGATGAGACTCACACGATCGCCGGGGCTGATGGTCCCGCCTTGCACGACCGCCGCATAGACGCCGACATGGCCGTGGTTGTGCTGCACCGCCGTGCGCAAGATCCCTGGATCTTTTGCAAGGTCTCCCTGGGCCAGTGTGGTCATGACACAGCGGCCGCAGGGGCCGGTGATGCGCAACCGAACGTGCTCTCCGATGGCGAGGGTGTGATCGATCCAGGCCTGTTCGACAAAGCCCTTCTGCCCTGCCGCCGTCGCCACGACAACATTGGGGCGAAAGCGCGGGGTTTCGAAGCGTCCTTGCGGATACAACTCCTTGAGACGGTCGAGCGTAGCGGTCGTCACGAGATGCATCGTCGCGCCGTCGAAAAACGTTCCGGCCGGCAGCGTGAAGTCGGTGACTGTGTCTTTGTGGTCGCGCCCGTCGATTTCCGGCCAATACTCTTCGGCCGTTCCCGTCCATCCTGAAGGCATGGGCGATTGCACGCCTGCGACTTGCCCCTTGTCCGCCATGGCGAGAGTGATCTTCCGGTTGAGTACGGTAGAGAGTATCTCATCGATCTCCGGTTGCTCGCTGGTCACAGTGGTGCCATCGGGCAGCGTGATTTCGACCGGGGGCATCTTGGCTCCTCGCAGACGTTCGAGAAAGGTCGCGTGAAATCCGAAGAGCGTCGGCCACTTTCCAGGGTTCTTGGCTGAGGCGGCTTTACCCGTCTCGCTGTCGAGTAATGCATAGGCCCGATCGCCCAGGACCCCTTGGTCCTGTACATAGGCCGCCGAGAGTTCTTCACCCATCATCGACTTGACCGGATATCGCCAGAGCGAGAGGACGGAACCTAATTCTTGATGCTGGCTCTGTGTCATGGGCCCTCTGAGTTCTGAATAATGGACACATTATTATACGTGCTCCCTCCGAAAGAGACCATGGGGAGATAAAGGAGAGAGTTCTGAAATTAGATAGCGTCGACATCGTACATCAGATTACGTTTGCGGTTCTTGTCGTGAAAGAGTAGCCTTCCTTCATCCTCAGCCCACCCGGAAGGACTCGATGTCCGACCCTCCAGTCTCGTGCCTGTTTGCCATTCTCCCATTTGCCTCTCTCCTCTCGACGAGGAGAAGCCATGTCTCCTGAGGTCCTCGATCCGTCCTCATACGATGACTGGCGAAACGAGTTCGCGAGAGAACGGCTACGGACGCTCTACTATCTGGGGCTCACGGCCAATCCCGTGTTTGTGTTGTCGGACCTGCTGTTCTATCGGGATCAACTGCCGGCGCTGCTTACGCTCCGAGCCATCCTTGAAGCCGGTTTTCTCGCGGTATTCTTCAGCGCGGTGCGGCGTCGCTCCCGGATGCCTCCACGGATAGCACTCATCTTTTGGGTGCTGATCGGCAATCTGTGCATTGCGCAGATGACCATGAGCCTCGGGGGTTTTACTTCCGCCTATTACAATGGTTTGAATCTCGTCTTCCTAGCGGCGGCGGTTATCGTCCCCATTTCCTGGCCGAGCCACTTGTTCGCTCAGATGGGTACGCTCCTCTATTACTATGGAATCAATTTCCTACAGCCACCGACTCCTGTGGCAGAGGCCGCCGCCTTGCAGAACTCATTCTTTCTTCTCTGGACCTGCGTGGCGTGCCTCTTTTCGGTCCATCTCTATGAACGATTGCAGGCCGCCGGGTTTCAGGCGCGGCTGTCCGAACGGCGCGCGCGGGAAGAGCTCGAACAGTCGCATCGTAAATTATTGGAACTGGATCGATTAAAAGATGAATTCTTTGCCAATATCAATCATGAGCTTCGCACGCCGCTTACGGTCAGCCTGGGGGCTTTTAAAACGTTGCTCAAGTCGCCCTTGGCAAAAGAGTCGCACGCCGTTGTGCAATCAGGTCTTCGAAATACGTCGCGCTTGTTGTTCCTGATCAATGAATTACTCGAGCTCGCCCGCTTTGAGAGCGGGCGAGCCGACCTCCGCAAAGCCTGTGTCGATCTTGCCGCATTGGTGACGAATGTGGCCGCAAACTTTGAATCGTCGGAACGGCAACGCATCTTCATCGACGGCGCTTCCCACCCTGTGCCGGCGCACATCGACGTCCGCAAGATGACCAAGGTGCTTTCGAACCTGCTCATCAATGCTTTCAAATTCAGTGATCCTGAGCAGGCCACAGTCTGGATCTCACTCGCGTCCGACGATACCCAGGCCTCCATCTCGATCCGGGACAACGGCATTGGTATTCCAGCAGATCAGTTCGATCGAATTTTCGACCGTTTTATCCAAGTGGAAGGACAGGCCACGAGGAGGTTTGAGGGAAGCGGGATCGGATTG
>DAISKX010000539.1:0-3341 GCA_036820725.1 Nitrospiraceae bacterium | reverse complement strand
ATCCGATTACTATGGCGTCGATCCCAAGCTCGGTACGTTCGAGGATTTCTTAACCTGTATCAGGAAGGCCGGTGAACGGGGTCTTCGCGTGATGATCGATCTGGTCATGGATCACTCGTCCGACCAGCATCCATGGTTTCAAGCCGCGCGGCGGGACCGGCACTCACGCTATCGGCGCTACTACTTCTGGACCGATGCCCCACCTCCGATGGAGCCGGGGCAGGCAAACATTTTCCCCGGCGAAGAGTCCAACGTCTGGACTTATGATGAGGCAGCCGGCCAGTACTATTACCATCAATTCTATAAATTTGAGCCGGACCTGAATGTCGGCTGTCCGGAGGTGCAGGAGGAAATCAAACGAGTCATCGATTTCTGGCTGTCGTTCGGCATATCGGGATTCCGTGTCGATGCGGTGTCCCACATGATCGACGGTCCCGATGTCGGTGCTGCGGCAGCGTCTCACGATCCGCATCAAATTTTACGGGATATGCGGGCCTTCACGTCGGGACGGCGTGCGGATGCCGCGCTCTTGGGTGAAGCCGATGTCGTTCCCGACGAGTTGAAGAAATATTTCGGCAACGGGGACGAGATGCACCTCCTCTATAATTTTCTGCTCGACAATTATCTCTTTCTCGGCTTTGCCACGCAGCAGGCTGAAGCGATCCGCCGCGCCTTGAGGTTGCTTCCCTCCATTCCGGGGTCCGGGCAATGGGTGAATTTTCTGCGTAATCTCGACGAATTGGATCTCGAACGCCTCGGCGATGAGGAGCGGGCCTTGGTCTTCGACGCTTTTGCTCCGGATCACGAGATGAGAATCTTCGGGCGGGGTATCCGTCGTCGGCTCGCGCCGATGTTCAAGGACCGTCACCGCATCGAGTTGGCCATGAGCCTGTTGTTCTCTCTGCCGGGCGCGCCGCTCGTAATGTATGGTGACGAGATCGGCATGGGCGAAGATCTGTCTCTCGAAGGGAGACATGCAGTCAGGACGCCAATGCAATGGTCGCCAGAGTGCAACGGCGGGTTTTCAACGGCCGCTCCAGACGCATTGGCGGCGCCGGTCGTCTCGGAAGGACCTTTCGCCTATCGTTACGTGAATGTGCAGGACCAGGCTAGGGATCCAGATTCATTCTTGAATTGGATGAAGCGGCTCATTATGGTGCGGCGACAATGTCCAGAATGGGGCTGGGGCACCGTCCGTGTCATCGACACCGACGAACCGGGCCTGTTCGCCCACGAGTGTGAATGGAAAGGCAATCGCCTGATCGCCTTTCATAATCTCGCCGCTAAATCCTGTTCAATCCGCCTGCCCCGCGAACGGGACACCACCCTCCTCCCCCTGCTGGGCACCGTGCAACCGGACTTCAGCCACCCATCATCACTCCTTGAGATGGACGCGTATGGTTTTCTCTGGCTCCGTCTCACCGCTCACCATGGGTAATGAGCGTCGCGACAGCAACGGCGCCCGCTGGTGGCAACGGGGGCTCATCTATCAGGTCTATCCGCGGTCATTCTTAGACCGTAACGGAGACGGCATCGGCGACCTCGCCGGCATCATTGCAAAACTGGACTATGTGCAATGGCTGGGTGTGGATGCTATTTGGATCTCGCCCATTTATCCCTCTCCCATGGCGGATTTCGGATATGACGTCTCCGACTACATGAACGTGCATCCGATGTTCGGCTCGCTCCGGGATTTCGATGAACTCATGGCGTCCGCGCATCGCCTCGGTATCAAGGTTATTCTGGATCTCGTTCCGAATCACACCTCTGAGGAACACCCCTGGTTTGTGGAGTCGCGGTCTTCTCGAGATAACCCGAAGAGGGATTGGTATATCTGGAAGGATGCGGCTCCGGATGGAGGACTGCCGAACAACTGGCTCAGCACCTTCGGAGGCACCGCGTGGGAATGGGATCCGAAGACCGAGCAATATTATTACCATGCCTACTTGAAGCAGCAGCCGGACTTGAATTGGCGCAATCAGGAAGTCCAGGCCGCCATGCACCAGGTCATGCGCTTCTGGCTGGACCGGGGCGTCGACGGATTTCGGATCGACGTCATCTGGCATTTGATCAAAGACGATCAGTTCCGCGGCAACCCGCCCAATCCCGAGTATCGTCCGGGCGAGTGGCCCTACCGCCAATTACTTGCGACCTACACCACCGACCGGCCGGAAGTTCACGCCATCATTGCCGGCATGCGGAATGTGATGAATGAATATGAGGATCGACTGATGATCGGAGAGATCTATCTGCCGGTGGAGCGGTTGGTGACCTATTATGGGACCGAGAGCAGCGGCGTGCATCTGCCCTTTAATTTTCAATTGATCGAGATCCCCTGGCATGCCGCCGCAATTGCCGCAGCCGTCGATGCCTATGAGGCCGCGCTTCCGCCTCACGGATGGCCGAACTGGGTATTGGGAAATCACGACAAATCACGGATCGCAAGCCGGATCGGCCCGGCACAAGCCCGCATAGCCGCCATGTTGCTCATGACATTGCGCGGTACGCCGACGATGTACTATGGCGACGAAATCGGCATGCATGACGTGGCCATCCCGCCGGAATTAGTGAGAGATCCCTGGGAGATCAATGTGCCTGGTTTCGGCGTGGGACGCGATCCCGAGCGCACTCCCATGCAGTGGGATGACTCCACACATGCGGGTTTCACGACCGGGGAGCCCTGGCTTCCGGTGGCATCCGACTATCTCGACATTAATGTGGGCAGAGAGCGGAACGACGCGGCTTCAATGTTGACGCTCTACCGGAGATTGATCGGACTACGAAAAGCGGAATCGGCCCTGGTACTGGGCGCGCACCGGAGGATGTCCGCCACCGGTGAAACAATGCTCTACCTCCGCCAGGACCAGGAACGTCGATTACTGATCGCTCTCAACTTCTCTTCGTACACCCGGCAGATCTCCTTCGCACCCTCCCCGAGTCCGGGTCGCATCCTTCTCTCCACCCATCTTGATCGCCAAGGCGAGTCGTTCGACAACCAGATTGACCTGCGAGCCGACGAAGGGATCGTGGCGGAGCTGTCTTCGTGATTCGTCAACCGCCAACCAGGCACCGGCTATCGCCAAACGTCATTGGTCAACGTCATCCGTGGAGCAAGAGGGCTGCTTCTTTTCTTGAGGAATTCGGTTGACGGATGACGGTTGACTTGTCCACATCGCTTTAATTGGCGCGTGTACATACTCCTTTATTACACTCTCTGACGAGGTCATGATGATTGCTACACGGTTGGAATCCTTTGTTATTCATCTTCGGACTTCATTGAGGTAACAAACCAATGGTTTGCCCCCCACCGTCTCCTCTCCCCCGTTGGGGGAGAGGGTAAG
>DAISKX010000538.1:0-3342 GCA_036820725.1 Nitrospiraceae bacterium | reverse complement strand
AGCAGTCAGCGCCTGCCTGCTATGGAATACAACCACCGTAACCAGGCAGAGCAACGTAAGCGATACGCCCATTTCAAGTAACTGGCGTCGACTCCATTTGACAGCATGTTCCGTCACCCAGAGAACGATAGCCGGCGTGACGATCAGAGCGCCTACGGCATCACCCAGCCACCAGGTAATCCAAATCGCACTGTACGCCCCCCACTCTGCATAACCGGCCAGGGAAAGACTTGTGACGCCGAATGTCGCGCTCACGGCAGTGCTGAGCAACGCGGCGAGGAGCACAAACTTAAGAGTATCGCGTTGCCGCGTGAACACCTCTCGGCCATTGGCGAAATGGTTGATGAGGAATAAGCCCAAGAGCCCTTCCAACGTGTTGCCAGTCGCGATACCGAGAGAAGTCGTCATCGAACCGGCGGTTGTCATATTGACGGCGAACGCTCCTAGAAAAATGCTGGGCCATACCCAGTATCCGAATAGAAGAAAGGCTGCCAGACTGATTCCAGTCGGAGGCCAAACGGGAGTCGCACTTTGATGAAAAACAGCTAGCTTCAGACCCAATTTTCCGGCGACAAAATAGATGGCGGCGATGTTGCACAGCACGACCAATAAGTAGATGGCCTTGCGCTGCGGGCGCTGCTGGGAATCTGATAGGAACATATGAGGAAGCGCGCGTTGGATATTTTGAGGTACCGTGTTGGGCCTTAATGATAGGCGACAAGTTAGTTCTACTCAAGCTAAGGTTTTCAGGATAGCTGGTCGCATACGTGCTCGGACTTGGAGCTTGGAGGTCCGCCCACGTGCATCATGCGACCCTCGCGTCCAATAGTTAAAGGCGCGGCAATCTTATGATCTACCGGAGAACCATGTAACGAGAAAGGGGCAGCGGATCCCGTTGAGACCGACGCGATTTCACCATGAGTGGAATCGCGAGCTACCATGACTTCATAGGCTAGTGACTGACCTGACTTTTGCCAACAACCCGAAGTAATTGGAGCGCGTTCCGGCGTTCGGATGGATAGAGCACCTCGTGCGACAGTCCAAATCGTCGGCCTTTAGACCACGCCACTCGCGCTTTATCAACGACAATATGCTGCTGTGTTTCCGGATGTAAGATGATGATGGTGAGCTTGGTCCCTTTCTTTACGGGAATAGTCCCCTGCACCTGACAGCCTTCGATGGACAGATTGGAGAGGGTGCCCTGCCCTTGGATGCCGATCCCTGCATAGTACAGTTGACACTCGACTGGAACACGCTCCGACCGACGGACCTCCCTCCCTTTAGGACATTGACCGATCGGCTTCCCGCTCTTCGAGCTCGGCAAGTTTAGTTCGTCCATGACGTCCCTCCTTCGCTCCAAAGAAAGTATGGATCAAATCACTTACTTGTATCGTGATCCAGCGTGGACAAACACTAGTGAGAATCCTGGTTTCGGGCAGGAGAATGGATAGTTGGCTAGGGAGGCTGGTGATGTCGCGTCTTCCCGGCTGTCCTGTTCTGAAGTAAGGCGCGTGCAAGCCAAACAGTCAGCTCCCCCTCTTATGGTATGTCGAACGGTCTCCATGAAGACTGTAGGGCGCATAGTGTAGACAACACACGCTCGGGAGGTAAGAGTCCTTAATTATTACGACCGAGACATCCAGCGCTGAGCCGCGTGTCTTCTTGATTAGACACGGCGGATAGTCTGTATTAGGATAGGGTATGAGGGCCTATCCAGCGCCGCATGTCAGCCCTCACATCTCAAGGCAGGACTAGAGAAGGACCGTGAATCTCGGAGTAACCTGGGAGGGGGTCAATGGCTATGAAGCTCATCGTGATTCTCATGATTCAGGCACTCGTAGGCTTTGGAATTGTAAAAGAAGGAATTGCGGCCGATCCATCACAGGGTGGCGCCGAGCAGATCGTCAAGGGGGATGTGCTGCTGAAGGAGGGTGAGTTTTACATTATCAGAGATATCACTGGACATGAGGTACGTGTACACGTAGGTCCCGACACCAAAATGGAAGCTCGGCTTAAGACGGGTGACAAGATTGAGGCGAAAGTGACATCTGATGGACATGCCATTTCAATTAGGGTGCCCCTTCCAGGGGAGAACTCACCAGCAGCAATGTCTCCGTCTTTGCCTCAACACACGCAGTAAATGGCAATGATGACAGTAGTGGGGCCACATATTAGGGAAACTCTCGCGAGTAGTTTTTCTCCACACCCACGGCGGCTCAGTCGATCAACATCCTGTTCAAGGATGCCTCCCTCCTTCCGGCTCCACGCGTACATCTCCATGGTTCGTCACGAACCTTCATGAAAATGCGGGCTCGGGCGAGTGGGCCGGACCATTGAAGGCGTCGAAATGATGACCGACAGCCGATGTAGTCATCATGTGATGGTCGATGTTGATATACCTGATCAATCCGAACATGAGCGGCGCGTGTGTGCACAGTGCAACTTCAAGTTTGTCCTAGAATCCAAGGAGCATGCGCCTGTTGAAGTATCAGAATTTTCTTTGATAGCAGCAGGCTCGTATGAGGACGCGCTAGTCCACCCTGCCCTTCAAACCGAATTTTTCCGGGCCTTGGGTCTCTCGCTGCTCCCGCATAGTCTTATCCAGAGTAGAAATCAGTTGATCGAAGACCCTTTCCTTCTGCACGAACGCACCGGCTCCTGCCTCTAACATACCCTTCTCGGCATGTGGGGTCGGAATGGCAGAGAGCCCAATGATTGACGTGAGGGGGAGAAGGGCTTTGATCTGACGGGTGGCGGTTACCCCGTCGATTCGAGAAATATGCACATCCATCAGCACCACGTCGGGACGCAGGGATTCAGCCATTTGCATGGCCATCACGCCGTCTTCCGCTTCACCCACCACCTCAAACTCAGCATGCTCCTCAAGCAGGTCCCGGACGCATTGGCGGAATCCTGGAAATCATCCACGATGAGAATGCGAGTGGGTCGGATCCTCGGCACTGCGGTGGTCTCAGCCATGCTCGCCTCCCTTCTTGGCCATCTATGGGGAGTACTCAACGTGTAAGGGCATTCACTAGAAAGGCTATATCTATGAATCTTCGCTGTCATCCAAAAACATCATTATACCCTCATAGCCTCGCCTAACGGGTACGATTCCCACAGGCTCAGACAACACTACACCCAAATGATCGTGAGGGCGAAGATATCGGTGCACGGCAGAGCCGTCACAAAACGCTCACCCGCCGTGACGGGATTACTTGTCCCGTTGCAAGGTGGTCGTATGTCCTATTACTCGATTCATCGTCGCCACCTTGGGTAAACCGGAATGGCTTCCCTAGATTGGCCGTGTGTATCTCCTTAAACAAGTGCGTGGAAACGTCT
>DAISKX010000537.1:0-3344 GCA_036820725.1 Nitrospiraceae bacterium | reverse complement strand
CAACTCGGCAAGACGTTCGCCGGCCGGTCGGTCGTCGCCGATCTGGACATGCAGCTTGGTCCCGGCCAACGGCTCGGCCTCCTCGGACCGAACGGCAGCGGAAAAACGACGCTCTTGCGCTTACTCGCCGGCACCATGGAGCCGGACACGGGCACGATCACGAGGGCAGACCGTCTCCGCATCGTGACGTTCGAACAACATCGCGATTCGCTCGATCAAACCGCCACGCTTCGGCGAGCGTTAGCGCCCGCGGGCGACGTGGTCGTCTACCAGGATCGGCCGATTCATCTTGTTTCCTGGGCAAAGCGGTTTCTCTTTCGACCGGAGCAATTGGACCTGCCCGTCTCCCGCCTGTCCGGAGGAGAGCAAGCACGGTTGCTGATTGCCCAGCTGATGCTCCAGCCGGCGGACCTGCTCATTCTCGATGAACCGACCAATGATCTGGATATTCCGACCCTCGACGTGCTGGAAGAAAGCCTCCTGGAGTTTACCGGCGCCCTCGTGCTTGTCACGCACGACCGTTGGCTCCTGGATCGAGTCTCGACCGTTCTTCTGTCGTTGGATGGAGCCGGCCGTGCAGAATGGTTCGCCGATTATGCGCAGTGGGAAAACGCTCAACAACGCCAGATAGACACCGACCACCAATCATCGATCGGTAAAACCTCGCAGGATTCAGGAGCCGAAGCCGGATCAGCAGAACCGGTTCGCAAACGGAAGCTCTCCTATCGCGAGCAGAAAGAATGGGGGTCCATAGAACAGGACATAATAAGAGCCGAGGCGAAGGTCGCGGCCTGCCAGACTGCGGTCGAGGATCCAACGGTCGTGTCCGATGCCGCTGCCCTTGAAGAACGCCTTGGAATGCTGGAAACTGCGCGCACCAAGGTCGAACGGCTATACGCACGTTGGGCGGAACTTGAAGAGATGCGGCTTCAATCAGCGAGAGTCCAGGAACTGTCTTCGTAATACCGCCGCTACAATGCCCCTATCCCCTGTTCGTCCAGAACGCAGCGCTACTCGCTTCCCTGTACTAAACTCCCTTCTGGCTCAATACTCTCTTTTCATCTATCTCAACCCCTCAGGATCCGTCCGCTCCTCATACCATTCATCCAGTGCCGATCTGATACGCCGTGTTCCATCACGTCATCACCGTGATCCATCACGACTTCCGATTTCTCCCAAACAATCAATGGTGACGAAGAGCTGATAAATCAGCGCCTTCCTCATTCGATACGAACGGCATGGGCATTGCTCAATGGCGCAGCATGCTTCGAGGTGCCTGTACGAGGTCACATCGCACGAAGTGAATGCCCATTGTCGAACCGACACACACCAGGAGGACACGCCATGCAGAAGACCATCGTAACCTGTTCCGTGCTTTTCGCGATGAGCCTGTGCAATCTGGGAGGCCTGACCACAACTCAGGCGGTCGCCGGGTCAAGGTCAGCCACGGTCGAACCGGGTCTGTGGGGTTAGAGTTCTGGCCAGAAATCAGCGGCCTGGTCCGAAGAACTACTGGGGCAAGTCGTGACTTATCAGACGCTGGCCGAGAAGCGGATCATCCCAGGCGACTTTGAGCCCTATCTTCAACACATGGAGAAAGTCCGCGATGCGCACCGCGCAGGCGATCGTCGGGAAGCATACGAGGGAGTGAATGTCTTCATGGTCATGCTGGAAGCGCGGGTCGGCGGCATCGATACCCATAGCGCCAATGCATTGTGGGATTTCTGCTACCGCGTGACGCCGGATGAGTTTCGCGCGCGGGATCGTCACGTCCGTGCCAACGGAGCAGATGAAGTGAAGAAGCGGGAAGAATTCATTCGCGATATGGAGGACCGCGCCTCTCTGGCATTCTAATCGCCGACCTGGATCGAGTCACGAATTCCTTCTGACATTGCACATCCGGCAACGGAGCTGAAGCTTCCCTGTGAAGAGGCTTCAGGTCCCTTTTATGTCGGCTTACGAGAGACGAGGGTCTTCTCTGACGGCCCGTCATTCCGGTAGGAGTCAATCGCAGTGCAACCCATCGCAATCGGCCAATGCTGAAGGACAGCCGATGTCGATTATGCTTATCGTGTACAATCAGCTACGAACCTTACCGGGTGTCGTCATCGAGCCGTATTATGTCGCCCGCGACAATTGGGACCGCGGGTCCCAGAACCCGCTGGTATTCTCGCGGGCAAACAATACCGCCGTTCATGTCGGGGTGAAATCGATATGGCCAGGACCCACATGTTCGGCGACGGCAAGGTCGCGCTCGCAGTCATCTATGGGCACTTGTTTTCCGGTTCTTACATTCAGCGCCAATTCGGCACTTCAGCCGACCAGGATTGGGGGTCCTGCAACTATGGACAAACTTTTGAACGCCATCAAGGGTCCGGGCCTCAACCTCGAAACGCTCCTTGAAGTTACGAACGCGCTGAACTCGCAACGGGATCTGGAAAGTCTATGGCGCGTCATCGCCGACCAGATCCAGAAGGTGATCCCCTGGGATCGCGCCGGCATCACGTTGTACGAACCGGCAAAGGACGGCTTCCGGTTCTATGCCGTCGTCACCAATATGGTCACTCCCGCGCTCCGCCACGATGCGATTATTCCACGCGACGGCAGCGCCGTCGGATGGGTTTACACCCACCGTCGCGTGCATGTGCGGGCAAATCTCCAGCATGAGCAGGTATTTCTTGAGGACGCCTTCTATCTGAAGGAAGGCCTGGGGCGCATGATCAACCTGCCGCTTGTCGTCCGGGAGCACTGTTTGGGCACGTTGAACATCGGCAGCACCCAGACAGGCGAACCAGATCTCGACGATCTGAAGTTTTTGCAACAGGTCGCAACACAGATCGCCTATGCCATCGATCATGTGCTGGCATATCAGCAGATCCATGAATTGAGCAAACAGCTCCAACGGGAAAATGAGTATCTGGTCGAGGAAGTGAAAGCCAGCCGCAATTTAGGATCGGTCGTGGGAGATTCGCCGTCCTTTCGAGCCGTGCTCGACCTGGTCAAAGCCGTCGCGCCGAATAATACAACCGCGTTACTCTTGGGAGAAACCGGAACGGGCAAGGAAGTCCTGGCACGGGCGATTCACGATCTCAGCCCGCGTAGCGACAAGCCCTTCATTCGCGTCAACTGCGCAGCCTTGCCGGCCAGCCTGATCGAAAGCGAGTTGTTCGGTCACGAACGCGGCGCATTTACGGGCGCAGGCCAGCGCCGGGCCGGCCGGTTTGAGTTGGCACACACCGGCACCTTGTTTCTGGACGAGATCGGAGACATGCCTTTGGAAGCACAGGCGAAGCTGTTGCGGGTCCTTCAGGACGGCATCGTGGACAGGGTCGGCGGAACCCAAC
>DAISKX010000536.1:0-3353 GCA_036820725.1 Nitrospiraceae bacterium | reverse complement strand
GCGATGGCTCGCCAATCGATGCAGGATGGCATCCATGAGGTTCGCAAACAGCTAGGCCAGGTCCTGCCCGAAGAGCAGGTCCGCGCGTCGGGCGCAGAGCTCGTCACCCGCAATCCGGATGCACCTGAGCAGATCGTCGGTCGTGCCCGCGCGTACTCTCCGTCTGATGTCGCCTCCTTGATTCAGACATCTTTGAAGCAGTTTCGGGATTGGAGTGTCACGTCGGTGGCTTCCCGCGTCGCTGTTCTCAGGCAGGCTGCTGCCCTCATGCGCCGGCGACGATACGAGCTCGCGGCGTGGGAGGTGTTCGAACAGGGAAAGCCTTGGCGTGAGGCCGATGCCGACATAGCGGAGGCGATCGATTTCCTGAACTTCTATGCGGGCGAAATGCTTCGTATTGGTGCACCGCAGCGGTTGGGTCACGCACCGGGCGAACTCAACCATCGTCTGGTGGGGCCTCGCGGTGTGACGGCGGTGATCGCGCCGTGGAATTTTCCCTTGGCGATTCCCGCGGGCATGGTATCTGCGGCACTGGTCACAGGGAATACCGTCTTGTTCAAACCGTCCGAGCGGGCCTTGGTGATCGGCCGCCTTCTGGTCGAGATCCTGATGGAAGCCGGACTACCTCGTGGAGTGTTACAGCTTGTCCCCGGCGGTCCTGAGATAGGAAAAGCGCTCGTCACTGCGCCCGAGGTGGCCACCATCGCGTTCACCGGCTCAAAAGACGTGGGACTCTGGATCATTCAGCAGGCTGGGTCGCCGGCTTCCGGGCAGCGACGTGTCAAACGGGTGATCGCCGAAATGGGAGGCAAAAATGCCATCATCGTCGATGACACGGCCGATGTGGATGAAGCGGTCATCGGGGTCGTCACGTCCTTTACCGGCTATTCAGGTCAGAAATGTTCCGCCTGCTCCCGTGTGATTGTGCATGCGTCCGTGTACGAGACATTCGTCAGGCGTCTTGCCGATGCGGTCATGAGTCTTCGAATCGGCTCGCCGCAGGATTCCGGGACACAGGTGGGCCCGCTTATCGATGAGCGGGCGCAAGAGCGGGTCCGGGAATATGTGAGGATCGGAAAGCGGGAAGGCCGCATCCTCGTGGAACGAAAGGTCGATCAACCGGGCTATTTTATCGGACCGATCGCGTTCGGTGACATCGAGTCAAGCCACCGTCTGGCCCAGGAAGAAATTTTTGGGCCCGTTTTGTCGGTGATGAAAGCGAAGACGTATGACGAAGCGATTCATCTCGCCAATGACACGGCCTATGCCCTCACGGGCGGCGTCTATTCGAGAAGCCCCGTCAATGTCGAATTGGCAAGGCAGCAATTGGACGTCGGGAACCTCTATATCAATCGACCGATTACCGGCGCGCTGGTGGGACGACAACCCTTCGGCGGTCATCGACTATCCGGTGTCGGAGCCAAGGCGGGCGGAACAGACTATCTATGGCAGTTCCTCGTGACGCGGGTGGTGAGCGAACAGACGATCCGGCGGGGATTCGCGCCGGCCGAGTGAACTCGAGTCGATCTTCACATCGAACTCCTCCAATTCCTCGATAATTTCAGTGACGAGGCCGCGGTCTTCCTTCATGGCACCCAATTCCTGACGCTCCAGATACTTCACGAGTCCGACTCCTTTGACAAACCAGGCGGTCATGATATCGGTCCCGATGATCGTCCGATTGTTGGAGGACATATGAATGTTCAGCGTCATCCGTGCTTCGACCTTGATGGCTTCTTTAAAGGAGCCGGCTGGGACCGTGATGGTCTCCCGGCCGATAATTGCGGCCTGACCTTGAACGTCTACGTGCTCATTCGTGCCGTCGCTGTCGAGGTCGTTGCCGAAATCGATGTTCGTCCGGTCAAACTGCTTGAAGGAGGAAGGAACCTTCATGGGAAATCGGACGATTTGGTAAGGCACAAGCTGTCGTTCGAGCGTTGTGCCCGGCTCCGATCCGTAATATACGATGCCGACTGCATCGCGACGATAGAAGCTCTCCGACGGACCATGGTTGCCGGGATTGGTATCCTGAAACACGGTGACTGTCGTACCGCCTTTAAGGGTCTTCGTCCCCGTCACCGATGACACGTTCGAAAAGAACTTATTATCGATGGTTTGCAGCGGGCCTTCGGAGATCTGTCCTCGATATTGCCACCGGTTTCCTGTCACATCGGGGAAATAGTCCTGCGATTGTGCAATAATCCCCTCGCCGTCCGCCGAGAAGGCGGGAGGAAGCGTAAGTGGGTCCAGGAATACGGAGAGGACCAGTAGGATCATTAAGCATACTGTTCGGGTAAGCATACGTGCCACCGAGCCTCCTCAATTTCTTGACCGTAACATACTCTCCGGTGAGCAGCAAGGTGACTGATCACCCTGTCTTTCTCATAAAATAACCAACACAACCGCTCCAGTGACCTATGATGCCGCCCCAGGTGAACGTAAATCGGATGAACAAACGTCAGAAGACGGTCCTAGTAACGGGTGCTTCTGGTGGAATAGGTCGCGCGATTTGTTTGGACTTTGCGGGTGCCGGATGGACGGTCGGGGTGCATTACTGCAACAGTGCCGAAGGAGCCGCGAGGACGGCGTCTCTGATACGCGATCGTGTTCGCGGAAGGGAAGCGGATGGAAATCCGAAAATATATCGAGCTGACATTACCTTGCAAAGTGAAGTTCACAACCTGGTTCAGAATTTCATTCGAGATTATGGCGGCCTGGACACGATCGTGTGCAACGCCGGCATTGCTGCGTCAGAACTTGTGATCAAGCAGCGCGTGGAGAACTGGAGGCGCGTGATTGCGACTGATCTCACCGGCACCTTTCATTGTGTGCAGGCTGCCGGGAGAACAATGGTCGAGTCCGGCGGCGGATCGATCATCGTCGTCGGGTCGTACGCTGGTACACAGGGCTCAAAGGGTCAAGCAGCCTATGCCTCGGCAAAGGCGGGATTAATGGGGCTTGTCAAAACCGCCGCTCGCGAATGGGGACCATCGAATATCCGTGTCAATCTCGTGTATCCCGGATGGCACGCCACGGCTCTTGCGGGCAGTGTCTTCCCTGATGGAAACTCCCCGACTGGTCATGTGTTGGGGCGTTGTTCAAATCTGGAGGACATCGCCCGGACGATTTGTCATTTGGCCGAGTTGACTGGCGTATCGGGGCAGATTTGGAACCTCGACAGCCGACTGCTATAGGAGTTCCATGACCCGGGGAATATTTTTCACTGGAACCGACACCGGCGTCGGAAAGACAGTGGTAACGGCAGCCGTCGCACGGCATCTCTCGCAGCGTGGCGTGTCTGTCGGCGTGATGAAGCCGGTGGAAACCGGAGTGCCTGATGGGTCACATGAATG
>DAISKX010000535.1:0-3360 GCA_036820725.1 Nitrospiraceae bacterium | reverse complement strand
TTCGGAGCCCCGGTTGGTTCCTCGGTTTCGGCGGCGGGCGGTGCTACCGCTTCCTCAATGCCGGTGAGCATGTTCAGAATTTGAAGAGGATTGGTTCCTGTCATGAAACTGACGGCCAGAACAAGCACGATCCCGCCCAGTCCAATGCCCGCGCCGCGCACCGGACCCATACCTCGCCGGTCTTCAATGTTATCGCTCTCTCGTTGATCTTCCCACCGCATAGGCAGCGCCTCCCGTCGGGGCTGTTTTCGGATCAAACAGCATTCCGCGACGTCGCAAGAGGGTGATGGAATCATACTTTTCAACTATGATCAAGCTGAGCCGACCCTGTGCGACCCGGAGCGAATTGGTTCGGACCAACCGTCGATCCCTTCTCTTGGCAAGCCTCTCCAATATGGAGGAGAATGGTGACGCAGTGGAATGACCCCTTCGGAACCACCGGAGAATAGAAACTCTATGAAGGCAGCCAAGCACAAGTCCGTGAGTACATTCCTTGAGCGCGAAGTCAAACTTGCGGTGGAACAGCGATTCAGGCTGCCCGACTTAGGCGGCAAACCGTTGCCCTCCCGTGTGCTGACCTCGACATACTACGACACACCCGATTACCGGTTGGCCTACGGAGGAATTACGCTGCGACGTCGGGTGGAGCAGGGCACGAGCCTATGGCAACTCAGATTGCCTGCTGGCAAAGCGCGGCAGGAACTCGAAGTCAAGGCGGGACCCGGCAGTCCGCCGCAGGCGCTAACAGATTTGCTGATAGCGCATGTTCGAGCCGCATCGCTGACAGAGGTTGCCAAACTTCGTACCTGGCGAAAAGGTCTACGGGTTCAGGCCGGTGACGGAAATCTGGCGGATGTCGTGCTCGATGTCGTCCGCGTGCTCCATGATCGGCATGTCGTCCGGAGTTTTCGTGAAATCGAAATCGAGCTGGTCCAAGGCGACGACACAGGGTTCCAGGACCTGGAGGCGCAACTCCGTAAAGCAGGTGCCGGGGACCATGACGGACGGCCCAAGCTTTTTCGGGCCCTCGATCTCCCTTTGCCGTCTGAGTCCGTGCCTCCGGCTTCCGAGGCCCCGACTGTCGATCATCTGTGTTTCATGTTGACCCGGCAGGTGGACACTCTTCTGGCTCGCGACCCGGGAGTACGGCTCGGTGGAGCGCCGGACGACATACACGGGATGCGGGTTGCAGCCAGAAGACTGCGGGCTGTCCTTAGGGCGGCCAGACCACTGGTGCTGTCGACATGGTCCGAACCATTGAGTTTCGAATTGACATGGCTTGGAGAATTGTTGGGACACGCGCGCGATCTGGATGTGCAGATGGCCTCATTCGAACGTGAGGCCGAGACGTTGGATCGCCGCGATCGAACTCCTCTCATCCGGTTTGTCCGGCGGCTTCGCGGCGAGCGGAAATTGAAGCAACAGGAGCTGCTTGCAGGGTTGCGAAGCGGGCGATATCTCGCACTGGTAAATCAGTTGATCGAGGCGTCACGGGCGCCGCACATCGTCGTGACGGACTGCACGCTTCCCGATCTTGCTGCCAAGGCGTTCAAGAAGCTGCGCAAGGGAGTGCGTGGACTCCCGTCCGATCCAACCGATGCGGAACTGCATGGCATTCGTATCAAGGCGAAGCGTGCGCGCTATGCTGCAGAATTGACTGAAACCGTCGTCGGGAAAGCGGCGACCAAGTTCATCCGGTGTGCAAAGGCCTTTCAGGATCTACTGGGAGTTCATCAAGACGCCGTGGTAGGAGAGGAGCGGATTCGTGCACTCTTTGCCGAATCAAAAGGACGCCGGGCGGCTTTTACCGCCGGGCGCATGGTGGAGCGACAGCGACAGCAGCGCGTTCAAGCCCGTGCCGCATTCCGGTCGAAATGGAAGAAACTAAACAGGCGAGGAAAGAAAGCGTGGGGCTGATCACGCGTGTCGTGGGCTGGACAGGCCGCATCGGCGTCCGGTACACTTCTAGTACTGTCGGAGCGGTAAAAAACATGAGACAGTTCACCGCGCATCAGTTTCTCCCTTTCATCCTCGTCTTGACGGCTTGTCAGCCCCAGATTCCGGTCGTACCTGCCGAACACGCGCCCATCGCCAGCTTATCGGATCCGGCTTGTCCCAACCTCAGTGGAACCTATGCCTTGTTTGGTCAACCTCTGGCTGGTATGCCCGACTTTTATCAGAAGGTCACTGTGAAGCTGACGCTGGATCGGATGTTGGGTATAGATGTCCCGTCCGAGGATGTTATCAAACCGGTCGAGGTCAAAGTGGTTCAGGACGAGACGATTGAATTGAACGGTGATCCGACCATCGACGGGTATTCCCGCAGACTCGAATTGTTACCGGGCGATACGGTTGCTTGCTCCTACGGCGAGATGACCATCCGGCAATTGCGCGAAACTCGCGGGTATAGTGCCGAGCAACAATGGCGAGTTACGAAAACAGCACGACACCTCGCCCTGGATGCCGACGGCGCGCTCGTCGTTAAGACCAGCATTCGTGCCCAGAGCAAATCCGCGCTGATTGCATCCGAGGAACCCCTTGAGGTGTACGGGGCCCTCTTCAAACGTATCAATTAGTCCTTCCGTCGCTTCGTTCAGTTTTGTTCGACTGGCAACGCTCACGCCTCCCGGATCGAGCCCCGCAAAGAAGAAGTCATCAAGCTTGGATCTATCGTGCCCTTCCGACCGGTGCTAACCGGGTTGTGAACACTTCAAGGCTAGGGATTTATCCAGTAGGAGGTTCACCGCAGGCAGGAGATAATGTGCCCCAGGTAAGTAGAGCGGTCGTTGGCTTTGATACAGAAGGAGGTGGACGATGAACCAAGAGCAAATCCGGCCGGTCCGGCATTCCAGAACACAGCTTCGTCCGGGGGGAGGCCACGAGGAAGAGTTATGGCCGCTCTCAGCCAGAGAGTTTCTCAAAGCGCCGGGAAGTCTTGTGGCGCGGAAGCCTTTTCAGCGGACGAGTTACACCCAAAACGACATCAGTGATAAGTAAGGTGCGTGCTCCCATGCCAACGTGCAGGGCGGCTCTTTCGATGTGAAATTTTGCAGTCGCCCGCACTCATCTTTGTATGCCGCCTCGCCCTACATCACGCGATCGCAGCCAACCCACGCCATCATACTGACCGCAGCAGCCTAGAAAATCGAAGGCACACAACCTTGTATTTGTTTTAGCCGCAGATCTGGTAACCGTGGCCGGCATTATTCACGACGCATTCTCCGCGTCCAGGCTGGCGAGTTCGCCGCTCAGCCGGTCGATGCCTCCCTTCTTCGCGCCTCCACGCGCAAGACACTGCCGGCTCTCGGGACACTGGGTGCTCACAGGACACGGCCGCCTCACGGGACACGGCCCGCTCAC
>DAISKX010000534.1:0-3367 GCA_036820725.1 Nitrospiraceae bacterium | reverse complement strand
ATTACGGCCTCACATTTTCCGTCCAGGAGAGGTTGAAGCACAGCCGGGTAATCCTCCGGCGTGTATTCCAAGTCTGCATCCTGAAAAATTACGATGTCGCCGGTAGCAGCCTTAATACCACTGGTCAAGGCGGCGCCTTTTCCTTGATTGAACGAATGCCTGATATGCTGGATTCCGGTAAGCTTTTTTAGAACTTCATGAGTCTTGTCCTGAGAACCGTCATCAACCACGATGATTTCTTTGGTCACCGCTCCTAGATCGACGGTCTGAACTCGGCGGACAATCGTCTCGATCGTCGCTTCTTCATTCAAGGCTGGTATGATGACGGACAGTTTCATAGATGTTCCCGATGCGGAATTGGGGCGCCTAGATGGGATGTGTCTTCGGGGCTTGCCTGCAATGAGGTTCCCGTAGGTTAATGGCTTTGTCAAACAAATCGGTAATTTGAGGCCGTCAACGCCAAGAGGTTGGCAGTCGTGAAGTGACGTCTGAACTGGTAAAGAAGGGCGCTATGGCCGTTTGAGTGATCGGAGTCGTTCGCTAAGGATGGGGTATTGGGCCGCACCCATGCCGAAATTGCCTGCCGCGGTATCGGCAGCGATGACGTGGAGGGTGATTCCGTCAGGAGCATCTTTGGAAATCGGGACAAAGAACGGAGCTTCAAATGTGCTCTTGTCTCCAGAGTAGAACATCTGAAGCCGGTCTATCACCCGATCGCCGATCAGGACTTCCCCGTAAATATGCATTTTTCGGGAATCCCAATCTCCGTGCGGCCGCACGAGTGCGCCGGAGAGGGTTCGTACCGATGCTCGGAGCAGCACATCCTCCTTCGAGACCAACGAGTCACCCGGCTTCGGATGTTCGATCTGGACCAGATATCCAGACAAATCGATGACGATCCCATCGTCGGTCAGGTCGTGCCCTGGAATCAGGAGCACTGTTTTACCGGCCTTCCGAGTAGAGGCTGGATAAGCCAGAGGTCCTTCAGCGGTAATGTCGACTAACGTCGGACGGAGTAATTCCAGGGTTGCCTGAAAGGAAGCTGCGGGCCGTGAACTATAGCGGGGTTCTTCCATGATGCGTGGTGTTTTCATGATTTGATTTTGATCGCCGGATTCGCCCTGCTGAAGCCCTGACGCTAGGATACGACCGGTCGCGACGTCGGTAATGGTCACTCGCGCCCCACCGACTTCACGACCGAGCACCATTGCCCCGTGGGCCACGACACGCACGAGGACTCGAGTTGGAAGCGGATCGTTGAGATGTTGCCGTTGTTCGATCTCCGACTCGGAGAGTTGTTCCGCGACGAAGGCAACACTGATGCAGCTCAACAGGAAAACCGACGCTGTGCTGATGAGCCGAACAAATGGCAGGCTGATCATTTGACCTTTGTGCCGGGCTCCACGTCTTCCAGTACAGTCACGAGCCCGCCTACCTCTTTGTCACCTGCCGCCAGTACCATGCCTTGCGATTCGATGCCCATGAGTTTGGCCGGTTTCAAATTGGCAACGATGACGATGTGTTTGCCGACCAAGGCTTCCGGTTCGTATTTCTTACCGATGCCCGCCACGATCTGCCGTTGCTCGGTGCCTAGATCAACTTGGAGTTTGATCAGTTTTTCCGATTTGGGCACGCGCTCGGCGGTCAGCACCGTGGCAGTCTTGAGCTGAATCTTCGTGAACTCGTCGATGGTGATTTGGACGGGCACCGTTGGAGTCGGGGGTGGCGCTTGCTGGGCGGGAGTCGTGGTTGTTGCACCGGCTGGTAAAGAAGCAGCAGGACTTGGGTTTTCGCTCACGGTATTGACTCCTTGTGGTTTTGATTCGATGCGGGGAAATAATACACGGCCCTTCCGTATCGCAGTACCGGGCTCGATTCGACCCCACTTCCAGTCAATAAACGAAGGTGGGGCGCCGAACAAGTATGATAATCCAAGACGGTGATTCATCCCCGTTGCAGTGTCAGGCATGAATGAGAAGAGACTAAGGCTAAGCATGCGAAGGGTCTCTACCATGTGATAGAGCACCGTATGCAATCTCTGAGTCTGTTGGGGGTCTTTCGCCAAATTCCATGGGGCGGTTTTATCGACGTACTGATTGGCGAGTTGCACCACACGCCAGATGGCCTCCAGCGCTCGGCTAAATTCCAATCGGGGCATAGTTTCGTCAAGTTGTGTGTTAAGCAGATCCGTACAAGCCTGTTGCAATTCCAACTCAAGCGGGGTTTCCACTGATGAAATGGAGTGAGGAACCAGGCCACCCGTGTTTCGTTCGATTAACGTCAATGTCCGGCTTAGGAGATTGCCGAGGCCGTTTGCCAAGTCACTGTTGATACGACCGATGAGAGCATCACAGGAAAAATCACCGTCGTAACCAAAGGGGACTTCACGAAGTAAGAAGTACCTAAAGGCGTCAACTGCAGTTGCTCCACCCGCTCCAGCTTCCTGAAGTTCCCTAATGATCTTGTTTGGATCGACGACGTTGCCTCGACTCTTGGACATCTTTTCGCCGTCTACCGTCCACCAGCCGTGGGCGAAAATGGTTTGAGGAAGCTCCAATCCGAGCGCCATCAACATGGTCGACCAATACACGGCATGGGTGGTGAGAATATCCTTGCCGATGAGATGCACATCGGCGGGCCAGAAACAATCGAATGCCTTGGTTGGGGCCAAGTATTCCAGCGCGGATACGTAATTGACCAGGGCATCGAACCAGACATAGGTCACGTAGTCCGAATCGAACGGAAGCTCGATGCCCCAGGCAAGTCTGGTTTTCGGTCGTGAGATGGAAAGGTCGCTCAGTTTCTGAGTCTGCAAGAAACCCAACACTTCATTCCGCCGTGATTCAGGCTGAATGAAGCCAGGATGGGCGTTAATGTATTCAATGAGCCGGGTCTGGTACTCCCCCATTTTGAAGAAGTAATTGCTTTCGCTCAGGTGTTCGACCGGACGTTTACAATCCGGGCAGAGCCTGTTCTCCACATCCTTCTCAGTCCAGAATCGTTCGTCGAATGTGCAATACCAGCCGGTATAATCATTATTGTAAATCAGTTGCCGGTCAAAGAGTTGTTGAAGGTATCGTTGAACGACGGATTTGTGTTGGGGATCGGTCGTGCGGATGAAGGCATCATGTGAAATGTTCAAGCGCTGCCATAGGTTCTTGAACTGAGGCGCCAGCCGATCGCAATGCGTCTGAGGATCGACTCCGGCTTTGGCTGCCGCTTGCTGAACTTTCTGACCGTGCTCGTCCAGACCGGTCAAGAAGAAGACGTCGCGTCCTCGCAGTCGCCAGTAGCGCGCCAGCACATCTGCCGCGACGGTCGTGTATGCGTGACCAATATGGGGCACGTCGTTGACGTAGTAGATGGG
>DAISKX010000533.1:0-3368 GCA_036820725.1 Nitrospiraceae bacterium | reverse complement strand
CTCCTGGCAACGGCGTTTGCCGTACAGCTTGTTCAGCGTCTGCGTGATCTGGATCCCAAGGTGCGCCCCGTATTGCTATGGCTCGACGAACGCCTTGCGGCGCAGAGCACGACCGCCGACGACATGGTGTATGCCGAGCATCAGCGGCAGGCGGCCATGAGCGTCACCGTCCGCAATATCATTACCAGTATGCGGTTGACGTCTGCGTTTGACTGGGCGGACTTTTTCGAGAGCGTCAGCCTGGTGGATGACATGCTTCATCGCGAGCCTCGATACGCCGAAATGGATTTTGTCACCCGGGACACCTACCGCCATGCCATCGAGGATCTCTCTCGCGGCTCGGGTTGCTCCGAAATCGACGTGACGGCACGAGTAGTAGACCGCGCCAGGCGAGCTGGGGTTGAGCCGCATGCGAGGGAGCAGCCGGAACGGGAGCGGCACATGGACCCTGGCTATTACCTCATCTCACAAGGGCGCCGCGCGTTTGAACGCGAACTCGGCTACAGGGTGTCTTGGAAGCGCCGGATCCTGCGTTGGTACGTCCGGGCGGCAGTGCCGGGCTATCTGGGATCGCTTGCAGTGGTGACCACCATGGTCCTGGCCTTGCCGCTGTGGTATGCCGGTGAAGCCGGCGTCACAGTCGCCGGCCTTGCGCTGCTCGGTCTCCTCGCGATCGTACCGGCGTCAGATCTCGCCGTGGCGCTCATCAATCGCACGGTCATGGCAGTCCTCGGACCACGACCATTGCCGCGGATGGCATTGCGGAATGGGATTCCCAAAGAGTTGCGAACGATCGTGGTCGTACCCACGTTACTCACGAGCCGGCAGGGCATCGATGAGCAAGTCGAACGACTGGAAGTTCATTATCTGGCGAATGCGGATGATGACCTGCGCTTCGCCCTGCTCTCAGACTGGAGAGACGCCCCGAGCGAAACGATTCCGGGTGACGCCGAACTGCTGGCGACCGCGGATGAAGCGATCGCGCACCTGAACAAGCGGCACGGCCCCGTGTCCGGCGGTGGTTCGCGCTTCGCGCTGTTTCACCGCAGGCGTGTCTGGAACGAGTCCGAGCACACATGGATGGGATGGGAACGGAAGCGAGGCAAGCTGCATGAGTTGAATCAACTGCTGCGCGGCTCGACCAGCACGACATTTATGTCTGTCGGCGGGCATCCCCCCGAGTCTATTCCTTCCGTCAGATACGTCATCACGCTGGATGCGGACACGCGATTGCCGCGCGGAGCCGCGCACCGGTTGATCGGCACCATGGCCCATCCTCTGAATCGGCCTCGGTTCGACCGTCTCGCCGGACGCGTCGTCGAAGGGTATGGAGTCGTGCAGCCACGGATTACCCCGTCGCTACCCGTCGATGGTGAGGGCTCATGTTTTCAAAAGACCTTCTCCGGCCCCAGCGGGATCGATCCCTATGCCTCGGCTGTGTCGGATGTGTACCAGGATTTGTTCCGGGAAGGGTCGTACACCGGCAAGGGCATTTACGAGATCGACGCCTTCGAGGCGGCTTTGGCGGACAAGGTGCCGGACAATGCGATGCTCAGTCACGATCTATTTGAAGGGCTCTTCGCTCGCGCGGCCCTGGCGACCGACGTCGAACTGTTCGAAGCCTTTCCCGCCCATTACGAAGCCGCGGCAGCCAGGCAGCACCGATGGGCGCGCGGCGATTGGCAGCTGTTGCCCTGGATTCTCGGACGCAGACATGCCGGATCCGAGCCCCGTCGCGCGGTGGTGATTCCCACGATCGGCCGTTGGAAGATCCTTGACAACCTCCGCCGTACCCTGTCTGCTCCCGCCGCGTTTCTGACGTTGATCGTCGGGTGGCTGTTACCGGCTGGATCTCCCTGGGTATGGTCCGGGTTCATTCTGGCCACGATTGCGATTCCGTTGCTCTTGTCCTTCGTACTCGGACTCTATCCACGCCGGCGCGGTATTGCTCTGCGCAGCCATATTCGTGGTGCGATCACCGACCTGAAGTTGGCCGCGACGCAGATCGCGTTGACGGTTACCTTCCTGGCGTACCAGACCTGGCTCATGTCGGACGCGATTCTTCGTACCCTCGGCCGTCTCATCACGCGGACTCAGTTGTTGGAGTGGGTGACCGCAGCACAGGCCGAGGATGCCTACACATTCAACCTGGCGGGGATGTATCGGCGTATGGCGGGCGGCATCCTGCTCGCCGTCGTGGCTGGTGGAGTCACAGCGTTCGGGCGGCACGAGTCCTTGGCTGCCGCGGCTCTGTTCATCCTCCTATGGATGGCCTCTCCCATAGTCGCGCGCTGGGTCAGCCTGCCTCCACGGCTCACCGGGGCCGGGCCGGTCTCGCCGGCCGATGCCCGGACTCTCCGGTTGATTGCGCGCCGGACCTGGCGGTTCTTCGAGACGTTCGTGTCTCCGGAAGACCATGCGCTGCCACCCGATAATTTTCAGGAGGATCCCAAACCCGTCGTGGCCCACCGGACGTCGCCGACCAATATAGGGCTCTATCTGCTTTCAACCCTCGTCGCCCGCGACCTTGGATGGCTGGGCGCCCGGGAGGCAAGCGAACGGCTGGAGGCCACGCTGATGACCATGAGCCGTCTCGAGCTGTTTCGCGGCCACTTCTACAACTGGTACGACACGCGCACCCTCCATCCGCTGGATCCGAAGTATGTGTCCTCCGTGGATAGCGGTAATCTCGCGGGGCATCTGTTGGTCCTGGGCAACGGATGCCGTGAGTTGATTCAGCAATCCCCCGTCGAAGGCGACCTGTTTGCAGGAATAGACGATGCCATCCGGTTGTTGCGCGAAGCGCTGGCCAACATTCCGGACCAGCGACAGACCCACACCGTGACACGGAAACAGCTCAGCCAAGCCGTCGAAGCGCTGGCCGTATCGCTGCGGTCGCGGCCGGTCGATGCCGTCGGCTGGACCACCCGGTTTGCGCAACTTACCGCATCGTCCCATACCGTCGCAGACATGGCGCAGGCCCTGGCGCAGGAGCGCGCAGATGGGCCCGATGGAGAATTGCGCATCTGGGCCGATGCGGTCCGAGCATGCGTCGAGAGCCATCTCCGGGACGTGGAACTGGTGCTTCCATGGGTCCGCTTCAGTACGAAGGACCTGGCGGCCATGTTCGCCCGTCCGTCCGGGCCGATGTCGGAATGGGCGGCCATCGAGCCGTTCTTTCATCCCGTTCCCACGCTGGCTGGCGCCCCCGAACGTTTCGCGGCTGCGCTCCGTGCGCTCGACCGCCTGCGTGAAGACTTGCTCAGCAATCCATTGCAGAACAAGGCCACGTTGGCAAGGATCGGTCTGCTGGCTGATGCCATACGGCGATCGACCTCGGATGTCGCCGCCCTCATCCGCCGTCTCGA
>DAISKX010000532.1:0-3372 GCA_036820725.1 Nitrospiraceae bacterium | reverse complement strand
TTTTCCCAACCCCGCTAAACAAACAGAGCTTGCCCGGCTGTGAGCCACTTTGATGGCTCTCGGCGATAGGATAGAACCTACAAGCCCTTCGATCGGCTGTCCCGCTCCGCGCCATCATTCGTGATACCGTTTCCCACCCTAAATCTCCCATCCCAATCCAATATACTTGAAAGAACCTGATCCTTCACGCACAATGCCCCGCAGGTCACTGCTGTATCAGGACGCCTGAGCGAGGCACGAGCAACACAATATGGCGCCGGACAATTTTCCATCGCAAAGAGGTTTAAGATGAACCGTTTCTGTCTCATGGTGCTCATAGCCGCATTGGCTTTCATGAACCCACAGGTAGGACACTCGGCCGATCCTGCCGGCTACGGACAAGCCGGCGGCGAGTTCGACATTCGAGTTGCTCGTGTTCCAACAGGGCAACTCGCCGAAGCCAAGGCCTTGAAACCGCCATTTGAACCGACTCCCGAGATCTTGGAGGAAGGGAAGACCATTTTTCTCGGGCGCGGCACGTGCTTTCAATGTCACGGCTCCGAAGGAAAAGGTAACGGCAGCGCCGCCAAGGTCCTCCCGATTCAGCCGCGCGATTTTACAAACCCCAAGTTCAAGAAAGTGCGAACGCCCGGGGAAATGATGTGGGTGCTGAAGAACGGCAGCAGCGGGCAGTCTGGGAAAGTACCCGGAACGGGAATGCTGCCGATCGTGGGACAATTCTTGAGTGAAGAGGACGGATGGAAGGTGCTCCTGTATGAACGCAGCCTCGGCGGTTCCGACTAGGCTTGTACCGAAACCCTGCCATACCTATGGACGGTACGATTCGGACCGATGAATAACCGGGGGACCCTGCTATGGTGATCAAGTCCTACCAAGATGTTTCCCCAACACGGACAAGGATGGAGCCTAGAACTTCGCGATGCGCGTGTTCGATGTGCAGGCAGGTCGCCGTCGCTGACAGAGAGACCGGCACCAGCCGCGGCCAGATTTTGAATGATTGAAAATCCTAGACCTCGGCTTTCTTCGACCTTATGTATGCTCTTCCCCCGTCAGCAAGACAGGACACATTGCTCGAAATGGTCACGCGAGTGAGCCCTAAGAATTCCACATGGGGATGAACATAGAGTCCACCTCCATGGAGAAGAGTTCCCGACGACTGACTCAGGGTTTTTCTCGCAATCGCTCTTACCCTCTCCTTATCACCGGTTATCACCGGGCGATTCTTTCATGGTAACCACGAGCGAGACGGGCCTTGTCTTCGTGTGAACGACAAACTTACTAGGATGGCACCGAACGTTGGGAGATGATTCTTCCACGTGCGGCTATCCAAAAAAGCAGGCGAGGGGATCGGCATCGATCTCCGTCACGAGATCAGCGAGGTTCTCGCTCGACGATAGACCAGGGTACTCATGCCACTTCAGATCCGCCCGCCTCCAATACAGCCGCCACTTCTGAGCCGAGAGAATCCACTTCAGTTTTGCCAAGGAGAATCCATCCACTCGTCCGGCTTGTCCCACCGAAGCCGACGCTCGTAGACCACCACGTCATGTCCCTTAATGGAATACTCAAGACGGACCCTATTTTTGAGGTGTGCCGGGCTCCTTTTCCGACAGAATTCCCCCACTGTCTTATCAATCCGCTTGAGTTCGATCTGACTTAAGGCCACGGACGCCTCTGCCTCCATTCATCTGACATACACCTGGCTACTGGCTCTGCGACAACGTCTTGATCAACCGACGCGCACGTTCCAACCCGCTGGCGGGAAACACCCATAGCTCCAATGCATTCTTCTCGTCGACAAACTTGAATTCACAGATTCTCACGCGCTCTCTCGACTGGAGGTAGGAGTCGCGCTTAACTGCCCAATAATCTGCTCCACCTCAGCCTTCGTGATCAAGGTGCAAGGATCGACTGAGGGTTCGTCGGTTGCGTACACACGATCACCGGCAAGGATCAGGCAGATTGCGAAGAACACGCCTCCGGATTTGAGCAATGTCATCACAGAAGATCTCCTATGTTTATAGTTATTTATTACACTGTGCGAATGATGTATGAACGGACAACACTACAGGCCAAAGAGAGCCGCCGCCTTCATGTTATCTGCATTCAATGCATCCAAACAGTACGGTTTGGCACACGTGTGCTGGCAGATAATTGGGTGTCTGTGTCTTGGCTATTTCAATGAGGGTTAGCCTTTGGGGGTCTTAGGCTGCCGGTGCGACCCTCGCGAATACCTGATCCCATTTCTTATGCTCACCGACAGTGCGGGTCCGTCCCCCCTGAAAGGTTTCGTCTAATATGCGTACACATTCCATAGAGTCGACTGTTACGAGTCGCCAATCCGGAAGACGGCTGCTTTTACTGTCACCGCGTACTTGGTAGACGAGGAGTTTTTTTATTCCGTTCTGAATCCCATAGTCGTGCGGTTCGGCCACGCGGTTCAGGTGTTGGTATTCAAACTCGATAAGTCGTTTGTCACGGATTGCACTCCGTAAGAGCCGGTCGACCGATCTCATCGATTGGCTGATTTTCTCTGTTGTTCGGCTCCGACGCCTTCGCATTGGAAAGATCATAGTTGCACATTACTCATTTGAACAGACCCACGGCAGTAGGCTTCGAACGACTTGCGGATTCGTGCGCGATCGCCCTCATCCTCTCTTCGTCGGCAATACCATGATTGCCGCATACTTTCCTACACGACGCCCTACTACATCATTCTTGGCGAATTCGGCATCGCACTTCTCCTCGTGGTCCTGGCCAAACAGGTGGCACGCAGCAGTTCGATGACAACACTACAGGTGGGTATCTCTGGCGGGATCGGATTCTTCGTCTGTTACGCCCTCGCCTATACCCTCACCGAGGGCCTTATCCACCGCTAGCAGACTCCCGCGTGCGCAGCCCGCCCCTCACGAAAAGACTCCCGACCTTTTTGTTTCCCTTTTTCGCCACGCCGGCCCCGCAACTCCTGCGGTAATCATCTAAAATGCCTCGACCGTCAATTCATGAAAGTACAGATGCGCCCGTTTCGACCGTGAACACAAAGTAATGAAACCCTTCTTCGAGATATTCCGCTGTCACAAAATGATTGTATGCAGTCGGCGAGCTGGTCATATCCCACGATTCTACCTGAGTGATATCGGCACCTTCCCATGTGTAGGGCGTGGCAGTGGGATTTCCAGTACCATAGAAGTCGATCAGATATGCGTGGCGGGATCGGCCGGTGAGTGCTCGGACGGCGGCGGAATGTTAAGCTAAAAGTAGCACGGGCGTTGTCTTTTTCTTTGGACACGAAAAGGAGAATGCACCCATGAGTCTTGAGACGGCTACCGTTAAGCCTGAGGCCAATTTCCCGGCCGCGCATCCATACTGGGC
>DAISKX010000531.1:0-3372 GCA_036820725.1 Nitrospiraceae bacterium | reverse complement strand
CTTCCCCCGGCCCCACGAGGCATGCCGCAGGTAGAGGTGACGTTTGACATTGATGCCAACGGCATCGTGCACGTATCAGCCAAGGATTTGGCGACGCAAAAAGAACAGTCGATCAAGATTACGGCCTCCAGCGGCCTCAGTAAAGATGAAGTGGATAAGCTGGTCAGGGATGCGCAGACTCATACCGATGATGACAAGAAACGCCGTAAGCTGGCAGAAGCCAAGAATCAGGCCGATTCATTGATCTACAGCACCGAGAAGAATTTGACCGAACATGGTGATAAAATCGGCGAGGACGACAAGACCAAGATCACGGAGGCGATCGCGGCTCTCCGAAAGGCGATGGAAGAGAATGACGCCGAAGCAATCGAATCAGCAACCCAAACGCTGACGACCTCCTCGCACAAATTGGCCGAAGAAATGTACAAGAAAGCCTCGACATCGGCCTCGGCCGGCCCGGGCGACGGTGCATCGAGCGACAGTGGTGGGTCGCAGCAACCCAAGGACGAGAAAGTCGTGGATGCAGAGTTTGAAGAGGTAGACAAGGATAAGAAGTAGGTTACAATAGGACAGTGACGAGACCGAGTTTCACTCATGAAATTCGGTCTCGCTCTGTATCTATCAGGCAATGAGCTCTGTGGCAAAACGCGACTATTACGAAACGTTAGGAGTTGAACGCAACGCGTCGGACGACGAGCTGAAAAAAGCTTTTCGCAAGCTTGCCCGCCAGTTTCATCCCGACCTGCAACCCAGCACGGAACAGAAGAAGACCTCGGAAGAAAAGTTCAAAGAAATCAATGAAGCGTACGAGATTCTGAGCGACCAGGACAAGCGCAAGCGGTACGACATGTTCGGACATGCCGGCACGCAAGCGGGCGCCGGCGGGTTTGAGGGCTTCGACTTCGGACGCGGAGGCTTTGGCGAGGTCTTCAACGATATTTTTGAAGACTTTTTCGGCACTCCCCGCGGCCGCAGCCGGGCCGAGCGTGGCAACGATCTCCAATATAATCTGGATGTGACGTTTGAGGAAGCCGTCTACGGCAAGGAGGCCAAACTCAAGATTCCGCGTTGGGAGACGTGCGGCGATTGCAAAGGCACTGGGGCACGCTCCGCGAATGCCATCAAAATGTGCCCGAGTTGCAAGGGTGCCGGCCAGTTGCGCTTCCAGCAGGGATTCTTCAGCGTCAGCCGACCCTGCGGGCAATGCGAGGGTAGCGGGCAAATCATTTCAGATCCGTGTGGGACGTGCCAGGGTCGCCAACGCATCCACCAGGAGCGAATGCTGTCCGTGCAGATTCCCGCCGGGATCGAATCCGGCATGCGACTGCGGCTTTCCAACGAAGGTGAACACGGAGTGCAGGGAGGCCCGCCCGGTGATCTCTACGTAGCCATTACGGTGAAACCGCACCCTGTCTTTCGGCGGCAAGCGTTGGATATTGTGTGCGATCTACCGATCAGTTTTGTGACGGCCACGTTGGGAGGGCGGGTTGAAGTCCCTACCCTGAAGGGCAAGACAATCATGAAAGTTCCGACAGGCACTCAACAGGACAAGGTGCTGCGATTGAAGGGGCTGGGGTTTCCAAGTCTGAAAGGTCAGCAGACCGGCGACCATATCTTTAATGTGAAAATCGAGATTCCTACCAAACTGTCATCAAAACAAAAACAGCTGCTCGAAGAATTTGCAAAGGAAAGCGGTATGACCGCTGATACCGAAGGCGATGGTTTCTTCGACAAGATGAAGACCTTCTTCGAGTAACGTTCGTTCCTCGTTCCTTCCTTCCTGTCATTTTCTGCGCTATGCCGGCATTTTTTATCAGTTCATCCACCATACATGGCGACCTTGTCACAATGACGGGAGACTTGTGCCATCACCTCCGCGCAAGCCTTCGTGTACAGATCGGTCAGACCGTCTGGCTGACCGATGAACGACGCAATCGCTATCATGCGAGGGTCACCGAGATGACGCATACCGACCTGACTGCGCATATTCAGGATCGCTTGCGTGGTCCCGACGAGACCTCTCCTCGGATTCTGCTTGCGCAAGCACTTCTCAAAGGCGAGCACATGGACTGGATTGTTCAAAAGGCGACTGAACTTGGCGTGTATGGGATTGTTCCGTTGATCACGCATCGTGGCGTCGTCCGGCCGCAAGCCACCCGCATTTCCGGACAGGTGTCACGCTGGCAACGCATAGCCCTGGAGGCCGCCCAACAATCGGAACAATGGCATATTCCCGACATCGAGCCACCTTGCGGTAGCCGGCAGTTTTTTATGGAGAAGGTCGCGCCCCTCAAGCTGATGTTAGTGGAACGCGCGGAGGGTGAGAGCTTCCGCACCCTGCCGCTCGATTCCGATCCACAGGACACCATCGTGGTAGCCATCGGGCCTGAAGGCGGGTGGAGTAGAGATGAATTGACGGCAGCCGGTGAGCAGGGATTTCGTTCAACTACGCTGGGGCCTGGCATTCTGCGATCGGAAACGGCATCGCTGGCGGCCCTCACGATGCTGCAGAGCCGCTTGGGGAAACTCGGCTGAAGCCTATGGTGCGTGAGAAGGTACTATTGATTCGGGTATTCGATCCGGACAATGGCGCCGTTTTCTCCGGCTGCCCATCCGTGAGTGGAATTCGGAAAGCTTAAACCAAGGAAGGACATCTTGACTGGATTGGGCTGCTCAATCCAATTGAACCCGGCATTGCTCGTTTTCAGAATATACCCGCGCTCTCCGACGATCCATCCATTCTGTTGACCCGTAAATCTGATTCGAATCAGGTCAGTGAGTTTGTTGCAGGTACGGCCACAGGGCAGCGTCCGATCGATCCAGTGGGCCCCTCCGTCCGTGGTCTGGAAGAGAGCCCCCGCGTTCCCCACAGCCCAGCCATTTGATTCGTCCGTCAGAAAGACATCAAAGAACGTCGCCGATTCTAGATTACCCTGGGCCGTCCAAGTCGCCCCGCCGTCTTGCGTGGAAAGAATCGTCCCCAACGCGCCGACAATCATCCCGCGCTGATCGTCCACAAAATGCACCGCATGCAAGGTAGCGCTGGTCCCGCTGGTCTGATCGCTCCACGTCGCGCCGCCGTCCACGGTATGCAATACGGTGCCCGCACCGCCAACAATCCACCCGTGTTTTGCAGAAACGAAGAAGATGCCGTACAACGGCGATTGACTGGATACGACCTGAGGCCTCCACGTCTCACCGCCATCCGTTGAATAGCGGACCGTCCCATTGGCGCCGACCGCCCACCCCTTGCGGTCGTCGACAAACAGCACCGCAGTCAACAATGAACTGGTACCGCTCGTCACTTTCTTCCACTTGCGGCCGGCATCCACCGTTTTCAGCAAGGTTCCCCCGGCACCGACCGCCCAACCG
>DAISKX010000530.1:0-3377 GCA_036820725.1 Nitrospiraceae bacterium | reverse complement strand
GCGTTGCGCACCTCATCAATAATGCGGGCGAGACGTGGCGCGATATACATAATCCTGGGTGATCGCGATGCTCACGTTATGCAACCGACGCTGTTGCGTTTCGTGCGGATTGGTCAAGGGAGGTTCGACGTTCCGGCTCTTTGCCGTCTAAGAGACAGCTCACCTTCATATCGCCCATCACATTGATTGTCGTTCGGCAACGGTCCAGAAACCAGTCTACCGTGAGTAGCAACACGATGTATTCCGTCGGGAGTCCGACCGCTGTGAACACGAGGATCATGGTCACAAGACCCGCTTCCGGGATACCGGCTGCTCCTACCGAGGCAATAACGGATGTCAGCACCACCAAGAACTGCTGCGTGAGAGAGAGTGGCTGCCCGAGACCTTGCATCACCAGCATCTGTGAGATGAATAACGCGGACATGGCTTCGTAGAGTGCGGTCCCGTCGTTGTTGAAGTTCGATCCGACGAGCGCCCCCAAGCTCGCCGATTCCTCCCGAAGCCCCACACATTCGCGCAGCCGCGCGTAGGTCACCGGCATCGTGATCGTCGAACTGGCGGTTGAAAATGCCATCACCAGCGCGTCGCGTGTACCTCTGAGCAGGTCCAGGGGACGGACCCACGACCCAAAGTGAATGCGGAGAAGATAGTAGGCGGACTGGAGCGACAATGCGAAGATGACGGCCAGCACAAAGGCGCCCAGGGCCTTGAATGGCTCAATCCCTTCTTTGGATACTGGCGACGATCCCAAATACACCGATCGGGACCAGGTCAATGATCCAATGGAGGACCACGAGCATCGTGTCGTATGCGAGTTGAATGAAATCCCCGACCGTGCGGATGATGCGATCCCTTGTCCGGCGTAGGGCGATCCCGAATGTGACAGCCAGGAAAATCACACCAATGACGTTTCCCTTGTCCGTGAGCGGTCCCAACAAACTCCGCGGAACGCCATCAAGGAACTGGGATACGTGGGAGGCCTGTCCCTTAGATTTCTCCGGTAGTGTATAGCCTTCCTTTTCCAAGGCCCGGAGTATCGCGCGTGCGTCGGGGTCATGTGGTAATTCCGATGCCTTGTACCCGCCCGCCGGGGTAAGGTTCGCTCGCTCTCCCGGGCGTAGGACATTCGCCACCAGAAGACCCAGACAAATCGCCACGAGCGTATTCAACAGCAACAAACCGACCATGCGCGTTGCGAGCCGGTCTCGAATGTCTGCGTGCATGAGCACGTGAATGACCGCGACGAGGATCAATGGTAGGGCGAGCGCACCCAACACCCGCAAAATAAGCTGGCTCGGCAGGGCAAGACTCTGAGCGTTCTCACCGAACACCACTCCCACCAGGACTCCGAGGACCAGGGCCCCAATAATTCGCAGGTACAGCGGCGTACCATGCCATGCCGCCCAGAGGTTGCGCCGCGGTTCTCCTGCCGGGTGCTGACTCATCGAGTGGTGGTCCGGCATCTGTTCTCCATGAACTCAAGTAGGATGATCTTAGAACATGCTCCAGGTTCTGGCATGGCGTCCGGATCTGTCGGACATTCTTCTGGCCAGGTCTAGGCTCTGGCATTCCGTGATTATTGTGTGGAGCCGCTCCGCTCTTCGCCGCGCATGATCCCCGCGCGCTTGGGCAGCACAGACAGGAAATTGTCATGGGCAACTTTGCGAGCTGTCGCTGGCTCCATGGCGTCAAGAAGAACATCATATCGTCGAACGGTTGCCGCGTACGTATCCATATGCCCTATGGCATCCGATCCAATCATGAAGCGATCGGGAAAATCCTTGAGGAGTGCCAGCCAATCCTCGTTCACGATCCTTTTGTCGCCATGAGTATTCAATGGGGCCACATAGTCGTCGTATACGACCCAGGACAGGTCAATCCATAAATTGGGATACTGAGTTAACAGTGTCCGAAGAATGCCGGTGAGATCGGGGACCACCAAGCGGCGACTGATTCCCGCGTGGCACCAGATAAAGCGAGTGCCGCGGTTTCGCTTGAGCGCGGTTTCAAACTCTTCGAGCCAGAGTGGTTCTTTCTTCTCCCATACCGACGTGATGCTTGTGTGGAGGGACACCGGCAGGTCGTGCTGTCCTGCAAATTCAAAGATGCGTTGCATGGCTTGGGTATTCGGACGCGGGACTTCGCCATACGTCAATGCCGTCAGGTCGTCATGATGTCCAAAGAGTTCGCCGATGCCTTGCCAAAGATCCGGATACGACTCCATCATGAGTTCGATATGATTCACTGCGTTCTTGTCCGCTGCATTGACCCCTGTGATGAATGGATGGAATCGCCGGCGCTGGTGCGCAGGCAGTTGCGTCACGGCTCGTGCGACAATCATGTCCGTTGCCGAGTACCAATACACCCGGGAGTCGTCAGATAGGTAATAGGGCGGGCGTTTGGGATCGGCCTCTTCCCATTTTTTCACCAGCGCCATGCCGGAAATCATCGCATGGTTGACGCCGGCGGAATCCATCGCCTTCATGATATTCTGAATGCCGTCCGTCTGTTGGAGAAAGTCGACATAGTGCAGATGGGCATCGGCGATGACATGACGAGAAGGTTGGGAAAGAGCAGGGCTACTCGTCCCCGCGGCAGGTATCTTCGATTCAGGTCCCGCTTGCTGTGGGGGAGCAGTGTTCATGATACCGGTACAGGCGACCATGACAGACATATAGACGAAAGGTATCAGCGCTATTTGCCGCATGGATTGTGTCTTCTGTCTGGACCCTATCATAGAAGGTATCCTTTCTTTCGCCGACTTCCAATGAAGCGAATCCTTTTCGTTCGGTTGTTGTGCGTTGGGCCGGTCACCTTTCCGGCGTCGAAAACGCCGCTCGGTCTTGCGTCGATTGCCATGCAGAGCGATGACGATCAGGGTAAAAACCAGAGGGCAAACCATACTGACCACGGTGGGAATCAATGCCGAGTAAGCCAACTGGAACGCGCTAATCCCGTCAGGGCCGAAACGTTCCTGGAGAATGGCAAAGGCCGCCGGGTTCGGTGCGTTCGCGATGACGGTGAGCCCACCCCCCGCGATCGCTCCCGCGACCAACGCAAACTTAAACGACTCGGGACACTCCTTCAATCTGCGCGCCGAGGTACGTGAGCGCCGCGTTGTCGGTAGACGCGGTGAGAATCGTCGCCCCCAAGAACAGCCGGAAATGGCTCATGTCCCGAATAAGCGGACCAAGCCACCAGTCCTGAAGCCCCCCGATTACCACGAGGCCGCCGAGGAACACGGCGACAAACAAACTTTCACGCAGCTTCAACGTATCCTGGAAGATCTTGGTGCCCGCAACGATTCCAAGGAAGATCAGAAAAATGACCGAGAGTATCAGGGGATCGTGGGCGGCAAGGACAATCAATCCGAGCAT
>DAISKX010000529.1:0-3398 GCA_036820725.1 Nitrospiraceae bacterium | reverse complement strand
TGAAACGATCCCTGGTTTTCAACCTGGTCGATTTGGCGAGTGTGGGCGTGAAAGCCCGCGAGGTCAGCAGCACCGACAAGGCGGTATTCAAACAAGCGGCTGACAATGGGGTCTCCGTACTTGTCTGGGGGAAAACCGGCGCCAAGAATGGAGATAAAGAAAACGACCTGCTCATGGATGGTTTTGTCTACGACAGCGGCAGCGACGAAATCGTCGGTGGGAAGCGGTATGTCGGGTCCGGTTCGGTCGTTCGGCTGATGGCGCACCGGTTTGCCGACGAACTGGTGTTTCGTTACACCGGAGAGCCGGGGATTGCCCGCACGAAGATTGCGTACGTCTCCGAGCACGGAAATGCCCGTGAACTCTTTGTCATGGATTATGATGGGTATGAACCCAAGCAGATTACCGCCGACGGATTTTTGAATCTGATGCCGCGCTGGTCGCCCGACCGCAAGTTCATTGTTTTCACCGCCTATCGCACCCGGAATACCCAGGACATCGACATCATTGAACTGGCAACCGGAAAGCGTTGGACGCTGGTCTCTATGGGGGGGCTGAATATCACACCGGCACTCTCGCCCGACGGAAATTATTTGGCCTTCGCTACGAGTCAGGACGGGAATTCTGAGATTTATAAACTCGACACGCGCACCAAGGTTTCTCAACGATTGACCATCAATCTTGGTGGAGACCTGTCTCCATCCTGGTCTCCGACGGGACGTGAAATCGCCTTTACGTCGGATCGTGGCGGGGGGCCTCAAATTTTTGTGATGAGTGCAGATGGATCCAACGTGCGCCGGTTGACCTATGAAGGAGACTACAATGCCGCGCCGGCCTGGTCACCGCGCGGCAACTGGATCGCCCTGGTCTGCAGAACGGCTCAGCGTCAGTACAAGCTTTGTCTGGTGTCTCCGGATGGCCAAAAACGCATTCAACTGACGACCGGGCTCGGTATCGATGATTCACCCTCATGGTCGCCCGACGGACGACACATCGTGTTTAGCTCGATGGTCGACGGCAAGAGCCACATTTATATGATCAATACAGATGGAAAAGATTTGGAACGAATTACGTTCGGAGGCAGCCACAACAGCGCTCCGTCATGGTCACCGGCCTTATAGCAGGCACCGGCTATTGAACACTCATCGCAAGATTTTCACCCTTCAACCAATAGGAGTACATCATATGAGCGTACGGATTGCCACATTAGGCCTGACAGTCGTGGTCGGGGTTATGCTGGTCAGCCTGTCTGGCTGTTCCAAAAAATCTATTCAATCCGGAGGCGATACCCAGGCGGCCGAGCGGGGGATGGCCAAGTCCGGTTCATCGGCACCCATCCCACCCAGTAGCGGTAATTCAATGCCTGGTGGGTCGACGGGGTCGAGTGGATCGACGGGGTCGAGTGGATCGGGAGGCATGGAATCGACTTTCCCGGATCTTTCTTTGTCGAGCAAGGCGCAGGACCCAGACTCCAGCGTGCTCAAGGGATTCGATTCTATCGCGGAGGGCAAGTCGCCATCCGAGGAACGCCTGGGCGGAGGGGGAACGATGCTGGCAAAAGTTGAGCCGTCCGAAAGTTCCGAGCGACAGGTCGAAGATATCCGGAGAGAGCAAGCACAGGAGCAGGCTGCGTCGGCTCAAGCCGGACTGAATGACGTGTTTTTCGGGTACGATAGTTGGACCATTTCTGAGGATGGCCGGCAGGCGCTCATGCAGGATGCCCAGTGGATCAAATCGAACAGCGGCGCGATCGTGAAGATCGAGGGCCATTGCGATGAGCGTGGAACCTTGGCATACAATCTGGTGTTGGGTGAAAAGAGAGCCAAGGCCGTCCGCAACTATCTGGTGGAATTGGGTATCAGCGCCAACCGGTTGTCAGTCGTGAGTTATGGAAAAGAGCGCCCCTTCTGCAACGAACATAACGAGGGATGCTATCAGCAGAACCGGCGCGGGCATGTCGTGGTCCGGTCGAAATAACTTTGACGGACAGATGACCTGTGACATGATTCTCCGAGCAATTGAATAAGGGAGACTTGTCATGAACATTGGATGGCTTTTCAGGCACTCTCATCACCATATGCCGGTACGGACACGATCGGGCGACTGTTGGTCAAAGGGAGGAGACCGGCGATGCCGTCAGGTCGGAATCGCGATCGTCCTGCTCTGGTCTAGCTCGTTTCTGTACGGCTGCGTGGCTCAGCAGGCCGACCTCAACAAGGTAGACCGGGATCTGAGACAGGCAAGTGTAAGGATTAAACAGCAAACCGATGAGTTAGAAAAAACCAGAGCTCGCCAAAGCCAGGAGATTACAAATCTTCGCGATGAGATTCCCGCCTTGGGTGGCAAGCTGGAAGAAGCGACTCATCACGCAAAATTGCTACAACAGAGACAGGAAGATCTTATTCTGCAGCAGTCCAGGCTCGACAAACGTCTGAACGAGAGCGACAAGCGGATCTCCGAAAGCGAAAAAAAGATTACCGACAGATTGGGTTGGGCCGAGCAGCAACTGGTCAACCAAGAACAGAAGATCAAGTCGGATCGCGATCAATCAAAATCCGAGATCGCCGCGCTCACGACCGGTATCGATCAACTCCGGGCACACACCGAATCGGTCCAGAAGAACATTTTGGATGCCGTCCAGAAAAGCAACGCCGCGTTGCTGCAAAAAGTGGAAGGTCGGCTCGATGAACAGCAAAAGATGATTCACGCCAACGAATCACGCACGGCGTCGATCGGCCAGTTGGATGCTCAGAACAAAGCCCTGGCCGATCAGGTAGGGAAACTCAACCATGCGCTGGGAGACTTTAAGCAAGCCCTGGGCGGTCTCGGCGAAAAGGTCATTCATCAAGAACAGGCGACGAAACAGCTCTCGGTTTCCGTCGACCAGGATGCCGCTGCGATGGCGAAACGTACCGACGTGCTCGCGGCAAAAATCGACGCTGACAACAAAGCGACAATGGAACACCTGACTGAGGTCAATCGGAGCGTGGCCTCCGTTGCGAAAGCCTTGGAGAATGCCGGAGGGAAGTTTGTCAGTCGCGGAGACGAGCAGGAGCGGCGTCTGGAGGAATCAGTGAAAGAAATGGGACACCTGCAAGCTCAGATTCAGACGCTCGGGCAGAATATGGAGAATCAGCATGTGTTTCTGAAACAAGTCGAGCAACACCTGCAGGCGCTCGACAGGAATTATGACAACCATCAAGTCTTTCTGAAACAGGTCGAGCAACATCTGACCGCGCGCGTCAATACTCCACAGCGTTCGGATTCGGGAATGTCCCTTGCCGAGGCGGCAACCCCGCCGGCTCCTGCAATTCCACCTGTCTCTGTGGCTGAGCCGCCGGCTCAGTCGGCCGGTTCACAATCATCATCGGGTCAAACGCGCGCGGCGCCGTTGTCCG